>CAYQFV010000027.1:0-31285 GCA_964416845.1 uncultured Phycisphaeraceae bacterium
CACAGCCGACCAGCCGTTTGATGCTCTCAAGCCCGTCTGCGTCGTTCTGACTCCGCCCCACCGTATCAATGAAGACCACGTCGTAGTCGCCAAACGACGCGCATGCGTCGGTCATCTGCTTCGGCGTCGTCACCACCTTCAAAGGCACGTTGATGATGTCGGCGTAGGTTCGAAGCTGATCGACCGCCCCAATGCGGTACGTGTCAATCGTAATCAGCGCGACCTTTTGCCCCTCGCGCAGTCGGTGGTTCGCAGCCAGTTTCGCGATGGTCGTCGTCTTGCCAGAACCGGTAGGCCCGACGAGCGCGATGACCCTCGGACCGGCCCCGGGCGGACGCTTTGGGAGCGGACCGGCAATCGGAAGCATGGACGCTACGAAGACTGCCAGTTGTTTTCGCACCGCGGTCGGATCGGACCGTTGCGACTCGGGCAATTGGGCGCGCACCTGACGCACAAGGTCTGCCGCGATGTCGTCGGCGACCTGCCCTTGGATTAACTTCTCGTAGCAGTTGTGGAGGTTTTCGGAGAGTGAAGGATCACGCCTGCGCCGCGTCTCGCTGACAAGATCAGCAACCACGGACCGCAACGCACCAACCTGGCTGGACAATGCCATGACCGTGTCATTGGCGGCGGCAGTGCCCTTTTTCTTGGCTTCCGGTTTCACATTGGTAGCTCCGTCTACCACGCCGGCTGCACTGAACTTCCGTTCAACGGTACCCCCCGCGCGAGGGGCGTGCAAGGAAAATCCATCCTTGGCAGCCGTGATTTCCACAACCTGCCGCGCCCCCTGCCCAAGCAATCCACCGCTACGATAAGTCCTCGTTCCCAGAATGACCGCGTCGCGGCCGAAATGCCGCTTCACTTGCGACAGTGCTTCGGCCATCGTGGGTGCTTCAAACGTTTTCAGATTCATTGGTTAAAACCACCATTCCACGTGTTTCAACATCAACGCCTCTAACGATTTCGTTGTAAGACAGTACGGCCAACTGCGGCAACGGCCCTTCGAGCATTCTACGGACCCACAGACGAATGCGAGGCGAGCAGAGCACGACCGGCGTTCGCCCTTCGAGGGCGGGCACGACGCGGTCGACCTCGCTACGGAACGCGTCAATGATCCGAGACTGCATATCGGGTGAAAGCGTCCAGAAAGTGCCACGGTCCGACACTTCCAGCCCGCCCGCGATCGCCTGTTCGAGCGTCGGCTCGAGCGTCAGGCAGGCGATCGCACCGTTGGGTTCACGGTGCATTTCACAGATGGTTCTGGCCAGCGCCGCCCGGACGTATTCGATCAGAACGTCGGGATCCTTGGTGCGGGGCGCCCAATCTCCGAGTGTTTCCAGAATCGTCTCAAGGTCGCGAATCGGAACGCGCTCTCGGAGCAGGTTCTGCAAGACCCGCTGTATCTCGCCGGCTTTGATGACCTGCGGAATCAACTCTTCGATGAGTTTGGGTGACCGCTCATTGACGGTATCCAAAAGTTGATTGACTTCGTGCCGCGTCAGGAGTTCGTCTGCATGACGTTTGATGGTCTCGGTCAGATGTGTGCTGAGCACGCTTGACGCTTCGACCACGGTGTAGTTGTTTTGCTCAGCGACGTGCCGCTCGTTTTCAGTGATCCACACCGCCGGCAGTCCGAACGCCGGCTCGGTCGCCTCAATGCCCGGCACGCGGTCTGTGATCGTCCCGGAGTCAATCGCGAGCAAATGTCCCGGTAACACTTCTCCCGAAACGATGTTGTTGCCTTTGATCTTGATTTGATAGCTGTTGGGCTGCAGTTGCATGTTGTCGCGAATGCGCACCGGCGGCACGACGATTCCCAATTCCTGGGCAATCTGAGCGCGCATGTTCGTGATCCGGTCCAGTAGATCGCCGCCCTGTTTGCGATCCACCAACTTGATCAGACCGTATCCGACCTCCACTTCCATCGGGTCGGGAAGGATCAGTTTTTCCGGTTTCTCGGCTGGCTTGGCTGCCGTTTTCTTCGCCGCGACCGACTTGGCATCGGCCTGCTTCTGCGTTCTGTTGAGAATGATCGCCATCGAGATGGTGGCCGTCGCGAGTAGGAGCAGTGGGAATTTCGGCAGCGGGGTTAACACCAGCACGAGCAGGAACAACCCCGTCAGCGCCAATGCGATCGGCTGCTGTGTGAGCTGGTGAACGAGTTCGTCGCCGAGATTGCGCTTCGATGCGGACCGGGTCACAATCAGCGCCGCACTGATGGAAATGATGAAGGCCGGAATCTGTGACACCAGTCCGTCACCGATCGTGAGCTTCGTAAAGACGTTGAGCGTCTCCATCAGCCCCATCTTCTGGTCGACCATCCCGACGTAAATGCCGCCCAGAATGTTGACGAACGTAATGATCAACCCTGCGACCGCGTCACCGCGGACAAACTTGCTCGCTCCGTCCATCGCCCCGTAAAAATCGGACTCGCGCGTGATCTGCTCTCGTCTTCGCTTCGCATCGGACTCGGTGATGATGCCCGCGTTCAGATCCGCGTCGATCGCCATTTGCTTGCCGGGCATGCCGTCCAGCGTAAACCTGGCAGCCACCTCGGCGATTCGTGTCGCACCCTTCGTGATGACGACGAACTGGATCGTGACGATGATCGCGAAAATGATCACGCCGACCATCAGCGACCCACCCGCGACAAAATCGCCGAACACCCGGATGACTTCGCCGGCGGCGGACGGCCCTTCGGAAGCGTTGGTTAGAATCAAGCGCGTGGTGGCGGTGTTGAGCACGAGGCGAAACAGCGTCGCGGCGAGCAACAGCGACGGGAAAGCTGCGAAGTCCAACGGGCCACGCATGTGCATGACCGTCATCAGCACGACGGCTGACAGCGTGATGTTGGCTGCCAGCATGAGGTCCATGAACGCCGGCGGGAGCGGCACGAGCATGATCAAGATGAGCGAGAGCGAGAGAATCGGCAAAGCGAGCGTGTGACGTTTCGCCGCCGCCTTCGCGATCCCCTTCGGCCCCAAATCGCGGAGCGTCTTGAACTGTTGCATTGTGGCGCTGGGCATCAATCAAGCTCCGTCAGGTCACCGGCGTCGCGACCGGGCGATCGGTCTTGCCAGCCAGTTCGTACACATACGCGAGGATTTCGGCGACCACACGGTAGAACCGCTCGGGGATTTCGTACCCAACTTCCACTTCAGCGTACAACCGGCGAGCGAGTTCGGGTTTTTGCACGACCGGCACGCCCGACTCGGCGGCCAATTCTCGAATGCGCTTCGCCATCAGATCAACGCCTTTGGCGATCACCTTGGGGGCGACCATTTCGTCCGACTTGTATTGGATTGCCACCGAATAGTGCGTCGGGTTTGTTACGATCACATCCGCTTTGGGCACGCTGGATTTCAGGCGCTCCATCGCCAATCGCATCTGAACCTCGCGCCGGCGACGTTTCACGACCGGATCGCCCTCCATCCGTTTCATCTCTTCCTTCACCTCTTCCTTGGTCATCTTGAGTTGCTTCTCGTGGCGATATCGCTGGTAGATGAAGTCGAGGATGGCGATGACGAACAGCACCACCGCCAGGCGGATGCCGACGTAAAAGACGAGGTCGAACATCAGCGCCGTCGTCGCCGCGAACGCAACCGTATGCGCGAGCAACAATCGGTTGAACACGCCCCGAACCGCCAAGTACGCGACGCCCGAAACGAGCGTCAGCTTCAGGATGTTCATGCCCAGTTGCACCAACGTTTGAGACGAGAAGATGCGTTTCGCTCCGTTGATGGGGTTGAGTTTGTCGAGTTTCGGTGCAAGCGTTTTGAACGTAAAAAGCCAGCCCACCTGGGCATACATCACGACGAGCGCGACCACCACCAGAATGGCAAACCACGGGGCGACGCTGATGATGACATCGGTGACGAACTTCGTGCCGAAGCGAATCGCGTGATCGATCACCGGCGGGTCGTCGCTTCCCAAAGCGCCGCGCATGCCGTTGCCCATCGTCTGCCAGATCGTCAGACCGAAGAGCTTGAATCCGATCAGCGCCGTCAACAAGAGCACGGCTGCGGACAGGTCCTGACTCTTGGCGACCTGGCCCGAATCGCGGGCCTCAGCCCGACGACGCGGTGTCGGTGGTTCTGACTTGTCGCCCACATCATCGGGCATGGTCGACTACTCCATCAAATCGGGACCAGTGAAAGGGTTGCACGAATCACGTCAAACGTGTGGAGCACTAGGTCGTACAGCAACTCGTAGGAGAGCGCCAACGAGATGCCCGCCACCGATAGGCCGACGAAGATCCTCATCGAAAATCCAATGGTCAAAATGTTAAGCTGCGGGATCGTTCGCGCGATGAACCCCATCGTCAGCGAGGCGATGAACAGCGCCGTCAACGCCGGAGCAGCGAGTCTCAATCCGGCGATAAACGTGTCAGTCATCAAGCGTTCGATCATCGTCAGGATCGATGCGTTGAAGCGAAACGAGCCCGGCGGAATCGTTTCAAACGTGTCGAGCAGCGTTCGAACCATCACGCGGTGACCGCCGATCGCCAGAAAAACCATCATCGACACCAGGAAATACACCTGCCCCACGATCGTCGACTGACCGTCCAACATCGGGTTGAACACCTGCCCCAAAGCGATGCCCGCCTGCTGACCGATCATCATTCCGGCGAGGCGAACCCCCAGGAAGATGAGATCAACTGCGAATCCGATCGTCAGGCCGATCAACAACTCTCCCATCACCTTCGTCACCACAACGGCCAACGTCATCCCGGTCGGCACCGTCGGCCAGACCAACGGGAACATCATCATGGAAACGACGACGGTAAACGCGATCTTGATCTGCGGCGGAAGGGCGCGGCTGCCGACAAGTGGCGACCCGATCACGATGCCGCTCACCCGAAACAGCACAAGCGCAAAAGCGGGCAGCAGCAACTCGATGTTCAAAACCTGCCAGGGCAATCGTGAATCCTTTGGAAACTGTCGACTTCGTTCGGTCGCACCCCGTCGCGATACAACGGCCGAGAATCACGGAAGAGCGGAGAACATTCCCTCGGTGTACGCGAGCATGCGATTGGCAATCCACGGGATGAAGTACGCAGCCGCCACCACCATCGCGGCGATCTTCGGCACGAACGTGAGGGTTTGCTCCTGCAACTGGGTCACCGACTGTATGATCGAAATCACCAACCCCACCAGCAACCCGATGCCCAGAATGGGCGCCGAGGTTGAAAGGGCCATGTAAAACGCGCCCCGACCGATATCCAACGCTGCTCCAAGATCCATTGGGGTCGAACTCCTTCGTTTGACGCCCGCGGTCGGAATAGCCCGCACGCGGCGTATCGATTCGCTACATCAACGTTTGTTCAGGTCACAGACTGCAAGCTGTCAAAGCTGTACAAGAGTGTTTGCACAATGAGGTGCCACCCGTCAGCCAGCACAAACAACAGAATCTTGAACGGTAGGCTGATCAACACCGGCGGCAACATCATCATGCCCATGGAGATCAGGATCGACGCGATGACCATGTCGATCACCAGAAACGGCAGGTATATCCGAAAGCCCATCACGAACGCCGTCTTTAACTCGCTGAGGATGAACGCCGGCACCAGCGCGGTCGTCGGCACGTCGGCGAGAACAAGATCCTTGCCGTCGGGAGCAGACTTCGCGGTGGCATATTCGTAGAACAGGTAAATGTCCTCGTGGTTTCCGCTCCGATCGATCTGGGCAAACATGAACTTCCGCATGTGCCCGGCGGCGATGTCCATCGCCTGACGTTGCGGCATGCCTTCGTTGAGGTACGGCTGGAGTGCGTCGTGATTGATCCGTGCCCACGTCGGAGACATGACCAGAAACGTGATGAACAGTGATAGTCCCAACAGGATTTGGCCGGGCGGAAGCTGCGGGGTGGCCATCGCCTGACGTAGCAACGACAGCACAATCATGATACGCGTGAAGCACGTCGTCATGATCAAGATGGACGGAACCAGCGTCAGCACCGTCATCAAGAACAGGATTTGCAGCGTCACGCCGACGCCCTTGCCGTCGGTCGCCTTCGGCAAAACACCTCGCAAGTCCGGGATGTTGATGGGATTGTCGATCGGCGTGGCTGACGATGTGGCTGGCGAGGGAAAGGGGGACGGCGTCTGGGCACGCGCCGCCGACGGCAACGCCGTCAAGCACACCGCGCATGCCAATAAACCTGCGCCTAACTTCGAGCATCCATGCTCACCCATCGCGCTACTCCTTAGCGCACCAAACCGAGTTTTTGCGAAACAACCGCAGGCCGACGGACCGTGCGATTGCGTACCACCAGCCTGTATCGCCACGCAAGCGACCGGTCACGACCGCCCGACAGCCGCGAGACTGCCCTTAAGTCACGTCACGGTCTTCTCGCTCTCGGAAAGATTCGACGATCCGCGGCGTCTGATTCCGGCGATCACTTCCTTGAGGTTCTCTCTAGTCTGAGATATCTGATCGAACGACGCTTCGGGCATGTCAGACGTACGATCCGACTCGTCGGGATATTGCTCCGCCTCACGTTGCAGAAGACGTCGAAACGCTCGGCCTGCGGTCTTCCGTTCACCGCCGGCGACCCTCGCTCGCAATAGCGCGGATTCTTCGTCGCCGTCGACAACCCGCAGGGCGGAGATCGACTCCGGCGTGATTCCGACGAACACGAGCTTGCCGCCCATCTGCACCAGCGCGATCGACTGCTTGGGTGTCAGGTGCGTCCTCGCCAGTACTTTGAGGATGTCCACGCCGCTGACTTGCGCCCCTTTGAGCAAGCGCTTCGCCACCGTCGCCGTCGCTGCGATGGCTACAAAGACCAGCCCCACCGCGACCAACCCATTGCGATACCAGGGCGTTTCCTTCGGCGCGGCGTGTTGCGACCGCATCGGCCTGGAAATCGAAAGACGTTCTTCACTCGGGTCGCCGGCCGAACGTTTGCCGACATCGGAATGCTGTGATCGATCCACCGCATCGCCCGTGGGTGCAGCCGATGCGGTGTCCAGCTCGATCGCGACGTTGGAAGCTGCCGCGGTTCGATGCTCCGAAGATGGCGATTGGCCAAGCGCGAACGATGCCGTCGCAGCGCCCAGGATCACCGCGCCAAGCAGCGTCGAATGCACCATCCCTATTGATCCGCCACGTGGCGTCGGCGTCCTCGAATCAGGCAACGGAAACATTTTGCGGCCCCGATACGATTTCACTGACGCGCACACAGAAATTATCGCTAAGCACCAATACTTCGCCCCGGGCGACCAATCGACCATTGACATAGACTTCGACCGGGTCACCCGCGAGGTTGTCCAGCTCGACCACGCTGCCTTCCGAAAGCCTCAGCACGTCCTCAATGTACATCAGCGTCCGACCCAACTCGACGTGGACCTTCAGATCAACATCCTTGAGAATCGAAATATCGCGGGAACTGTTGGCCGCCTCGCCCGAAGAAAAGTCGGGGAGCTCGACCGGCGTGGTGTTCGGCTCGCCGGGACCACTGTCGGATGCTTGCGGTGATGATCCGGCTTCCTCTTCAATCGCAGCCGCCATAGCGGCGGCAGCAGCATCGAATGGCCTGCCGGCAGAATCCAGTTTGGTCGTGTCCACCTCCGGCGACACCTGATCGGCTGCGGACTCGGCAGCCGCCAACATCTCGTCGATCTCATCCTGCGGAGACTTGGCTTGGTCAGACGGCGGAGCCGGACTGGCACTCAAGGCCGCGTCGATGTCCGCCTGACTCAGTTCACCCGAATCCGACCCAGCCGCGTCTTGGGCAGGTGCAGTGCTCGTTTCACCAAGGGCGGCATCAACATCAGCCTGACTCAGCACTCCGGAATCCGACGCGCCCGAGTCCGGGGTCGAGGCGGTGGTCGCCTCGCCAAGTGCGGCGTCGATGTCAGCCTGACTCAAGGCGCCCGAATCTGACTCGGCGACTTCTTCCGGGGGTTCGATCTTATCGGGCGTCGACTCCGGGGCGGTCGCATCGGTTGCACCGCCACCGGCGTGAGACGCCAACAGGTCGATGTCTTCCTGACTGAGCGGACCGTCGTCCGACGGGGACTCCGTCGGGGCAGCCGGCTCGTCCGGCGGTGGCGGCGCGTCACCACCCACCGTGGACTCGCCCTCCGGAGCGGAGGCGTTCTCGGGCGTTGGGTCTACGTCACCCTCCCCGGGCTGGGGATCGTTCTGCAAAGGATCGACAGGTTCGTCAACCATACACGGGGCTCCTCTCGTGCATGTCTATCGACGGGAACGCCCGCGGAGCACGATCAAAGGTTGGTCCGCGATTGAAGTAATTTGGGGATCAGCACGTCGTTGATCAGTTCCTTGCCGCCAAGCAGATTATTGAGCTCGAACCGAAGCTGACGCTTGATGGTTTCGAGCGTCGGATCATTGAGATCCTTCGGATCGGCGGATCGGAACACAACCTGCACGCGGTCCTTGATGGACAACTCGCGGACCTCCACGAATCGCTTGACCTTTTCAACGTCGTCCGCCGCTACCAGTGCTGATATCGCAACGTTGTACACATACAGAGGGCCTTCTTTGCGGTTGAACGCCGACACCTCGCAAAGCTTGACCTCAACCTGATCGTTGAGATTGAACGGATCATCGTCGGCGGAATCAATCTCCGCCGAGAGCGCCGACTCCGGAGTCGGACTGACGATCTTGAGCAAGGCGAATATGCCAACGCCCTCAACCAGCATCAGCGCCCCGACGACGAGCATCGGCTTGAGTTTGCTGCGACCCTTCGCTGGTGAATCAGCGTCTTGCTGAACTTCCGTCTCGTCCGCCATGTTCTTAATCCTGCTCTTCAACGGTGATGGGTTGACCGGAATAGTCGTCCACGATGGCTTGGGTGACGATCACTTCCACCCGACGGTTCGCCGCTCGACGTTTTTCGGTATACACTTGGGCAACCAACGGCTCGTACGCCCCTGCGCCGACCACTCGAATACGCTGCGGACGAATGCCGAAACGCTGCAGCGCCTCTGCCACAGATCGAGCCCGGGCAATTGAAAGATCCATTGGGTCGGCGAACGGCGAGTCCGAAGGCAGCGGTTCGAGCGTCGCATGCCCGCGTACTTTGATGATCGTGTTGTGGCCGACAACCTGTTTCGCCAACCGCGACAGGAGCTTTTCACCTTCGGGCTTGAGTTCCGCGCTGAACCGATCAAAGCTGATTCTCCCGCCGACCTCGACGCTGATCCCCTCTCGAACGTTGGTCACGCGAAAGACTCGCCCTTCGATTCCCTCCTGGTCGGAGTCACCCTTGTGATCCTTCAAGTTGGGAATGACGATCTTGCGAAGCGCCTCCACAAGACTGTTCTTGTTGGAATTCTGCACCGGAACAATGCCGACCGCCCCGTCGTACCCAAACGCCGCCCGAATGGAATCCATCACTTGCTGAAACTTCTTGTCCTCTTTGACCTCACTCATGGACACGATGATGACAAAGAAGCACAGCAACAATGTCATCATGTCACCATAGGTGACCATCCACTCGGGCGCTCCTTCGGGCGGGCATTTGTGTTTTCCAGGCATACCAGTCGCCTCTAGGCCGCTTCTTTCTCTGCACTACTCCCGCGCAAACGGAACGGAAGGAACGTCTTGAGCTTCTGCTCGACGATTCGAGGATTGTCCCCCGACTGAATCGCCATGATGCCGCGCACGATGATGGCCTTGAGCAACAACTCCTCGCTGCTGCGCAACGCGAGCTTGTCGGCAAGCGGCAGCGCAACCAGATTCGCCAACAGCGATCCGTACAGCGTCGTCAGCAGCGCAATCGCCATCCCAGGACCGATCTTCGACGGGTCGTCCATGCTCTGAAGCATGATCACCAACCCCACGAGCGTCCCGATCATGCCAAACGCCGGCCCGTACTTGCCCAACGTGTCCAACAGTGCTTTCCCGTTTTGGTGGCGTTCCGCCAGCGCATCCAACTCGCTCGCAAGCATCTGCTCCACGAGAGCCGGGTCCGTCCCGTCGACCGCCATCTGGATTCCGCTGATGAGAAACGTGTCCGTTGCCTCGCTCGCCACGCTTTCGAGCGCCAAGATGCCGTCCCGGCGCGCTACCTCCGCGTAGCGAACAAGATCGTCGATCAAAGCCGTCGCGCTGGGTGACTTGGCAAATACGGTTTTGCGCATCACCTTGGCCAGATTGAGAACGTTCTTCAGCGGAAAGGCGATCAACACCGCCGCAACCGACCCGCCGATGACAATGGCGACCGAACCGGAGTCGATGAACACATCCAGAGTGGTCTTGGACAGGATCGCCCACAGAATCAGCGCCGTCCCGCTAATCAGACCGATAATCGTTGCGATGTCCATGAGGCCTTCCGCTTTCAGATTCTCAGTACGCGTGTTCGCCAGTTGTCATATCGTCGACCCGGCATTCCACCTTGACGGGGCTGCGACGCACACCCTCGATACGCTGAAACATGCTCCATAGCGTCATGGCGTCCCGGAGTCGCGTCGTCGTTGACGCACGTCCAAGCTCCCCGTCACGCAATGATCGAAACATCTCTAAACCGCCTGTCTAAACCACCTGAAACCCGCGAATCTGTCGCAAAAAGTCAATCGCCCTGGCGACCACGTCGTCCACGGATTCCCGGACCATCATGTGGTCGCCGTTGATCAGCGTGATCAGGGTGTCGGGCGTCGCCTCGATCATTTTGATCAGTTCCGCGTTCAGCACGAACGTCGCGTCGTTCAATCTGGTCAGTACGATCATGTTGATCTCAAACAATCGTCGCCCGATCCGCGGGCGCGCGGCGATCCCGAGCATCACGCGCCCGTTAACGCACCAGCAACAGCAACTCTTGCAACATGTCGTCCGCCGTTCGGACCGTTCGACTCGCTGCCGAAAAACCGGTCGACGCGGTGATCAGACCGATCAACTCCCGCGACAGGTCCACATTGCTCAGTTCCAATTCTCCCGAATTGATCCGTCCCGACGCGCCGGTCAACGGGGTCGTCACCACCGCCGGACCGGAGTTGGACCCGATCGCGAAGGTGTTCTGGCTTTGACCGATCAACCCTTGATTGTTGGCAAACGTCGCCAGTGCAACCTGCCCCAGGTCCCGCTTTTGGCCGTTCGAAAACGTGCCGGAAATCACACCGTCCGCCGCAATTTCAAAACCCGTCAGCGTGCCCTCCGGAAACCCGTCCTGGGCGATCATCGCAATAGTCGACACGTCGTCGGACGCCGTCAGACCTGACATCCCTGAAAAGTCGAGGTTGACCGTCAGCGGATCGACCGCTCCGGTGTTGCCACGGTTGATCGATATTTGTGTTCCGCTAGCCGCGACGAATCGACCGTTCTGATCGAACGTGACCGTTCCGCCGCCCAACGGAGTACCCAAACCAGCCCCACCGCCCGACTCCGCGGTGAACCGCCACAAGTTGCCCGCGGCGGTCTTGGATTCCAAGACCAGACGCAACCGCGCTTCCACCGGCGTGCCCAGCGAGTCGAAGACGAGAAAGCTGGTCGTCACCCCTTCACCGCTCGCGGGCGTGGAAGTGAACTCGAACGGCAGCGCGCCGCTGGTGCTGTTGCGAATCGATGCTCCGTCGATGCTGATCGCATTGACGTCGCCTGCATTGGAGACAATCGTCAGCGCTCCCGCCGGCGCGACCGTACCGTCAGAGACCGTCACACCAGGAGTTCCGATAGCGGGCGCACTGGTGTCGATGCCCAGCACCGATTCGAAGAACGTCGCGAAGTCGCCGAGGGTGTTCCCGTCGGTCCCGACGACAAACTGAGCATCCGGAATGTCAATGCCCCCCTTCTGCACGCCACTGACGCTGATCACGTCGGCGTCGGCGAACAAGGGCACGTTGTCAGAATCCACCAGCGACGTCAGCGCTGTCGAAGCGGTCGCAGCCGCACCACCGGTGGTCTGCAGCGTCGCCGATGTGGACACCGCACCAGTCAGGGCGGGTTCAGCAGCCGCGTTGAGGATTCCGCCCAGCGTCGCCTCGGTGGTCGCCGATGCGTTGGACAGTTCGCCCAGCGGAATCTGCAAGTTGGAGAGCACGCCCGGGTCAATCACGCCATCCGCCGACGCGGCGAACCCCTGCACCAGCGCCCCGCTGGCAGACACAAGCTCGTTCTGCGTGTTCAACGAGAACGCCCCGTCTCGGGTGTACACCGCTCCACCGCCCGGCCGATCCAGGATGAAAAACCCTTCACCGTCGACCGCCAGATCGGACACCACGCCGGTCCGCTCCGTGGTTCCCTGACTGAAGCTCCGCTGCGTTGTCGCCAGCGTGCTTCCATAACCAAACTGAATCGGATTCGTCCCGCCGCTCGTACCCGACGCAGCCGTTCCCGAGTTCACCGTCCGCGACAAGAGCGTTTCAAACAACGCCCGAGAATTCTTGAAACCGGTCGTGTTCACGTTGGCGACGTTGTTACCAATCGTCTCGACCGCGAACTGATTCGTTCGGATTCCGGTGAACCCGGTGAGGATGGCACTGGTGAGAGCCATGTCGGCGATACTCCTGACGGGCTTCGCCGCTGCGAACGGTTCCCCGCACGACGCGCAAAGCAGCCACAAATACTTGGGTCGCCATCCTGGCATCATCATTCCGCGTCACTCCGGACCACGGACTCCGTTACATCACATCACGCTACGTCAAATCAAATCACGTCAGATCACGTCACGCCGCTTGAACGAGATCACCGGACCGCAGCGTCTGCCCAGTGTCCAACTCCAGAACGATGTCGCCGCCGGCGTCGCGGCGGACAGCCGTCACAACGCCTTCAATCACGTCCGGGCTTTGCGATCTCGAATCAACACCGCGTACCAGTTGACCAATGAGAGTCGATGCACTGCTTCCCGCGTCCGCCACCGATTCCAGCCGTTCCAGCGGAAGCTGCGCTCCGGAGTCGAGTTCCAGTTGCACCTTGCCATCGCTGTCGAAGCGAATGCCTCGAACCACACCCGACACGGTCTCAAGACCCGTTGATTCGTCGCCCAGTTTTCCCGACACCTCTTTACCGATCAGCGCCGCCGCCGATCCGTAACGCTGGTTGCCCGTCAGCGTCTCGAGCGTCTTGGTCAATGTTGTTGACGACTGAATGTCGCGAATCGCGGACAACTGCCCGAGCAGTTCCTGGCTGTTCGTCGGCTCGAGCGGATCCTGGTTGGTAAGCTGCGTCACCAGCAGTTGAAGAAAATCGTCGGCCCCCAGCTCGTTGGACCGGGCGCCAGCATGCGAACGCGGCTGAGTGGCGGCTGCAATCGGGTTGATTTCCATGACAGAGTCCTCGTACAGGGCGCAGTTCGTTGCGCGGTTGTGGTCGACAGTCGCCGTACTCCGCCGGCTGCTACACCCGGATATCCAATCCGTCCCTCAGCGCGATCACGTCGTCACTTCCGACGCTCGCGAACATTTCAGACAATGTTTCGCCGGCCTCAGCAGGCGATTCCACACCTTCGGTCCTCGTCGCACGGCGACGACCTTGCCCGCCCGTCCGACGTCCTTCCCCTGCGTGGTTCGCTGTTTGATCCGGCACGAACGATTCCGAAGCGACGTCGCTGGGCGACGGCGTCGTCACTTCCAGCCGATCAACGCGAACACCCTGCTGCTGCAACGCGCTTCGTAAATCGTCGAGACGTGACTTGATCGCGTCACGCGCGTCGGCGTTGTCAGCCACCAACCGTACGACGACCGAATCGCTCTTCAGATGAAGATTGACGCGAACGGTCCCGAGCTCCGGCGGGTCAAGCCGAATACGGGCGAACGTGTCCTTGCCACTTACTTTCGCCTGAACGACCCGCGCGATCCGCTGTGTGATCTCGTCCCGCGGCGTTCGATCCGCCGAACCGCCCTTCGACGCGGAAGATGCCTTGACGACCGACCGACCGGTGGTTTGCGGTCGATCACCGCGTCCACGTATCTGCACCGCATTGTCAGCAGTCGGCCGACCCGCCGCGCCCTGGGTACGCAAAGCAGCCGTCCGAATGCCACTCGTCGCACTCTCCGCCTTGCTCGCCGCCGCAGCAGCCACACCCGAAGCGCGTCGACCCGCCGAAGGAGTTCCGCTGCCCGTCCCGGTAGTCGCCGGAGCGTTTCCAACATCACTCGACGCCCGACCGCCCGATGGAACGGAGCGGCTTGACGTTGACTTCGGTTCATCCGTATTCGTTGGCGACGCAGCACCCGACGAGTCTCTAGATGTCGTCGTCACCGCCGCTGTCCGACGATTAGCCACGTCGGTCTCAACGCGGCTGCTCGGCGAATCGGTCGACCCTGCCCCCGGCGAGCTCGGCGGTTGCGCCGTCGCGCGATCACGTCCGACGGTTTGTCCGCGCGACGTCGCCGCTTCCCGGGCAGCCTGCGACGCGGCTGACCGCGTCGCCGCGCTGATCCGGGAGTCTGAAGGAAGCCGTCCCTGTGCGTCGTCCTGACGAAGCGTCGACAGTCGCCGCTGGCGCGCCCCATCGCCCGACCCCGAACGATCGTCACGAACCTGCGGCAAGGCGCTCTTGCCTCCACCGATATTCAATCCAACGGGCATCTGAACAGCGGCCAACACCGCCCCGAACGAGCCCTGCTGAAGCAGCGCGCGGTCCGTATCTTCCGCGCTGCTGCGCGGTGAACTACGCACCGCTGGTGGGCGAGCCACACTTGCGTCGACGGGCGATGCGTTCATCGTCATGCACCACCTCCCGCGACGGCCATCCCGTCCACGCCATCCGGCTGCATGTCTCGAATCAACTGGCGAACCGTCGTCAGCTTGGTGGTCTCGTCAGCGGTTCTGGCCGCCTCGAACACTTTCTTCACTTTGCGGTTGTCCAATTGAAACAACACCCGCGCAGCATCAGCGTCCGACATGGACATAATCTGTTGCAATGCAGCCTTCGGTTTGAGCGACGCGATGATGTCAAGCTCCTTCTGATAGCCAGGCTGACCTGCCTTGCGAGCGCGCTCCTCGCGTTGCCGGCGAGCCGCAGCCTGCAGTCGCTCGAATTCCTCGCGTTTGCGATCCACGTCCATCCTGACCGTGTTGATGAACTTCAAACGTTGGTCAATCTGAACGCGGTACCGGTCGGCATTCCGCCAGCGGATTTCGTCTGCTTCCTGCTGCTGCTCGCGAGTGACGACTGACGTCGAAGACGCCGAGTCGGTCGCCTTCGAATCGGCCTCCGACGCATCCTGATCCCCATCGGAATCACCCATCACCAGGGAAACAACCTCGCGGACGCGCTCAGCGTTCAGTCGCCCGCCGGCCACCAGATACCCAACGCCACCGACCACCAACACCATGTTCAGCAGCGCCATCGACGCGATCAGCCGGTATGTTTTTTTGAGCCCGCCAGCCATCCGAGATCTATCTCATCAACACTGTTGCACCGCCACGCGCCCGCGTGCGGAGGAACATCTGCACCGCCAACTCGTCCGCCTGCGACCGGTCCGCCCGCTGCTCGTTCAAGCGATGGGCAGCCAGACGCCGTTCACGAAGTTTTTCAATCGCCTTCACCTCCGCCGCCCGACGCGTGAGCTCCTGTCTCGCACTCGCCAACGAGTCCGCCAAGCCTCTCACCCGCTCCTCTTGCAACACGATTCGCCGGTTCAGATGCTCGTTCCACAAGAGACCGTGCATCGCCATCCCAGCATCCAAACGCGGCCGCCGTCGTCGATGCTCGGCGTCCACCACAGATCGCGACAACTCGGCGCGCCACCGCGTAACGACCCGTCGCGCTTCGTCCACCTGACGCGTCCAGTCAGCCACCACGCGCTTCTGCTCGTCCTCGCGCGCTTTGCGAACCTTCAAGACCGGCTCGAGTCGAAATGTGAATCGCTTCGCCATAACTTCGCTCTACGCTGCCTCAGAACCCGTCGCCGCACCGCCCGAGCCATGAAGTCCCGATCCGACGTCATTCACTTGATTGCTCGACGCCCGGGCACGAACTTCTGCCTCGCCGATGCGCTCGTGCAACGCGATCAGTCGATCACGGGTATCTTTCGCCAGAGCACGCTCGTTCATATCCTGACACAAGAACTCATCGATGATCGGCTTCATCTCAATCGCAACGTCGAACTCCGCGTTCGTCCCGCGGGTGTACGCACCGATGTTGACCAGATCTTCAATGTCCGCCCACACCGCCAACAGACGACGCACCGCTCGGGCTGCCTTGAGTTGCTCGGCGTCCACAATGTCCACCATCACCCGACTCACACTCTCGAGCATCGAGATCGCCGGGTAATGACCGGCGTTGCTCAGCGTGCGGCTTAACCACGCATGCCCGTCCAGAACGCCACGTGTCGCGTCCGAGATCGGCTCGTTGATGTCATCACCTTCGACCAGCACGGTATACAAACCCGTGATGCTCCCGCGTTCCGTCCGACCCGCCCGCTCAAACAGTTGCGGCAGCAGCGCGAACACGCTCGGCGGATACCCCTTGGTCGTCGGCGGCTCACCTGCGGCGAGTCCGATCTGCCGCTGCGCCATCGCCAAACGCGTCGTCGAATCCACCAACAGCAGCACGTCATTCCCCTGGTCGCGAAAATACTCCGCCACCGCAGTCGCAACGAACGACGCCCGCACCCGCAACACCGGCGACTCGTCCGACGTGCTCACCACCATCACCGTCCGCGACAGCGCGTCGTCATCCAGTTCTTTGCGAATGAAATCTCCCACCTCCCGACCGCGCTCACCAACCAGTGCGATGACGTTGATGTCAGCCGTCGTGAAACGCGCGATCATGCCCATGAGCACGCTCTTACCCACACCCGTTCCGGCGAACAGTCCCATCCGCTGGCCACAACCGACCGTCAGCAACGCGTCCATGGACCGGATCCCCGTCACGACCGATCGATCGATCGGCTTGCGAGACAACGCAGGCGGCGGATCGGCATACACCGGGTAGTGGCGATCAGCCGGAATGGGTCCCTTGTCGTCCATCGGTCGGCCTAATCCATCCAACACCCGACCCAACAGATGGTGACTCACCCCGATCGTTTCCAACGACGACGAACTCGTCACCCGATCACCCGGCGATGTTCCCAGCGGATCGCTCATTGGCATCAACACGGCTTGACCGCCGCGAAACCCGACAACCTGTGCAGCCACGGGCTCACGATGACCAGGGGCGATCACACACGACCCGCCGATGGGCAGATCCAATCCCTCGGCCACAACGGTGAGACCGGAAATCTCGACAATGCGACCGGACACGCGCATCAGCCGCGTGCGGTCGAGCATCTTGATCTGACTGTCAAAGAGCGATCGTGTCATCCGTCACCGTCCCGCCGTTGCCCGCGGCTGCCCGATTGAGCGTCAGACGCATCGCCAGTCTGATCCACGAACACGCCGTCATCCAACCCGCCGTCGTCACCGAGCAGTAAAGTCACGACTTCCCTGAACTGTTCTGCGAGCGTTGCGTCCACGCGAGTGTGCTGCGACTCAACCACGCAACCGCCGGGGTCGATGGCGTCATCCTCAGCGACGCGAACGTGATGATGTTCGCCAAGTTCGCACGCAAGACTCGCGGCATACGTCACCAACGCTCGGCCATCGCGCGGGTGCACTCGGATCACCAGATCCGTCCAATCCCCAACGTGGCGAATCGCTTCTGCCGCATTCTCGACAGCGATCTGCTCATCCGCCGCGCCCGCCCGCTTCGTGATGTGACCAGCCACCGTCACCGCGAACGCCAACAAGTCGTGCTGCGCTTGTTCCAACAAATCACGCTTACTCCGCTCGATTTGCGCAGCCATCGAGCTCAGCGTCGACAACAACGCCTCCTGCTGCGCAGCGAAACACGCGTCTGCCTGTTCGCGAGCGTCGTCGCAGCCTTCCTTTTCACCAGCGATGCGCCCTTCGCGAAAGCCAACGTCGTAACCTGCCCGTCGAGCTTCGTCGCGCAACTCAACGGCCTTTCCCTCCGCACGTTTCACGATCATGTCGGCGCGGTGCTTCGCTGCGAACACCACCGCGCGTGCCTCAGCCATGTGGTCCGTGAGCGAATACCGCTCAAAACCCTTCAAGACCTTGCCCGACGTTCCCGCTTTGATGACCGTGCCCAAAACACCGACTCCCTGTAATCCCAACCGTCAGACAACCATTTCCTTCTCGCCGCCGCGACCCGAGATGATGATCTCGCCCGAGTCCTCCAACCGACGAACGATGTCGACGATCTTCTGCTGTGCACCCTCCACGTCCGCCACACGCACCGGCCCCATGTAGTCCATGTCTTCCTTGATAAGCTGCGCTGCCCGCTCCGACATGTTCTTGAAGATCTTCTCGCCCAACTCCGGACTCGCCGTCTTCAGTGCCAACGCCAGCTCGTCGTTCTCGACTTCCTTCAGAACAGACTGAATTCCCTTGTCGTTGACCAACATGATGTCCTCGAAGATGAACATCAGCCGCCTGATCTGCTCAACGAGTTCGGGATCCTCCGTCTCAAGCGACTCCAAAATCCCCTTCTCCGTCGCGCGATCCGCCAGGTTGAGCATCTCGGCGACCGACTCCACCCCACCGGTCTTGCGAAACGTCTGCGACATGATCCCCGAAAGACGCAGCTCAAGACCTCGCTCAACCTCTTTGATCACTTCCGGATTCGTCTGGTCCATGTTGGCAATGCGACTGACCACTTCCAATTGCTTTGCAGGCGCTAAACCCGCCAGAATCGCGCTCGACTTTGACGATCCCAGGTACGAAAGAATCAGCGAAATCGTCTGGGGATGCTCGTCTTGAATGAACGTCAAAAGGTTGCTCGCGTCGGTGCGGTGGAGAAACGCGAAAGGCTGCTTGAAGACTTCCCCCTCGATGATCGAAACGATGCGTTTGGCTTCGTCTGAATCCAGAGACTTCTCGAGCAGCTTCCGTGCATAAGTCACACCCCCCTGGTCCACGTAGTGACTCGCCATCGCGATGTTGTAGAATTCCTCGACGACCTCGTCTCGACTCCTCGGGTCGATCGCATCGATCACCGCAATCTCACGCGTGATGTGTTCGACCAATTCCGGTTCCAACTCGCCCAGAACGCTGGACGCTACCTCCGTACCAAGCGCCACCATCAAAATGGCCGCCTTCCGAGGACCGGGAATCGAAGACAGGCTCGGTGTTTCTTGACCCGGTTCGTTCGCCACGCTGAAAAACTCCCGTCAATAAACCTGGCGCGTCAGATCCTTCCGACGCGCCGTCACCTCGGCAAAAACCTACTTGTCCCCGTCAGCCCACTGACGGATCAACCGTGCGGCCCCCTTGGGGTTCTCCGACACGAACTCAGACACTTGCCTCGTCATCTCGCTGCCACGCAACGCCTCTTCATTCACCTCACGACCGACCAACGGAGCACCCTCTCCAGGCTCGGCAAGTCCCACCGGAGCGTCCGAACCGGCAAACGTCTCTCCAGAATCCATCGCCGCAGCCGACCGAGAAGCCTGGCTGGTGGCGAAAGTGCGCGCCGCTTCCCGTGCAGAGCGCTTGGCCAGTCGAGACATCATCAAGAGGCCGAACACCGCCAACATCGCCAGCCCGCCCTGAGGGCCGTAATCACGCAGCATCTGCAAGGTGTCCGGCCCATCCGCCGCGCCCGAAGCAGCCACGAACGAGCCGTCCGGCATCACCGTGACCACCGGCTGCAAATCCGGGAACAATCCGACCGTCACGTCTCCATCCTGCTCCGCCATAATGATGTTCTTAACGACCGAGCTGACGCGAGCGCTCTCGATCTCGAATCGAGCGTCGACATCCGACGTGGCCGGTTCTTCATCGTTGCCATTCATCTTCTTGAGGACACCGGTGACATAACTCCACGGAATGCCGATGCTCGCCGTCGCGCGCTCCCGCGTCAGCGGAATCCGAACCGTCGTCGTTTCCGTCCTAATGCGCTGATCTTGAAACTTCGTCCGCGTGTCATCCGTCGTCGACGTGTCGCCCCCACCCCTCGCTGCCAGCGATTGCCCCACGTTCGGTCCGACGCCCGTTTCACCCGACGGCGAGCCCGATTGCGTTTCCGTTGTGTTGCTCTGCTCCTCGGCGACCGCCGGGTCCGCGTAGGTGAATTCGCGAATCTGCTTGCGGGCCGAATCGAGCGACACGGTCACCGCCACCCGAACGCCTGGAATGTACGACAGTTGCTCAAGTATCTTGGCGCGCAGATGCTCTTCGTTCTTTTGCGCTTCCTGCAGGAGCCCTTGGCCGAACGAGTTCTCCGGATTCGGCGGGGCGTACGTTCGCAGCGTAGTCCCGTCCACCACCGACACCCGATAGGCCACCAGCCCTGGCACAGCGCCCGCCACAATCGCCGCGCAAGCGTTGACCATCTCCTGGTCCAACGAGTGGCCGTTCGCGAGCGTCACCTGGATCGATGCGGTCGGCACGGTATTCGGTGAACTGATCCGCCGATCGGACGTGTCAGTGATGAACACCTCCGCGGAACGAATCACCCGAGACGACGCGATCACCTTGGCGAGTTCGTTCTGCAAAGCGACCCGCCGCCTGAACTGGTTTTCCGATTCCGGGCGAAACGGAGAGTCGTCCTCGATCAACTTGGCGAACGTAACGCTCGTGTCCTCCGGTAGAGCACCCGCATCCTGCAATCGCCAGAACAAGTCATGTCGCTTCGACGGCGGAACCAGAACGTGGTCCCCGATGATCTGATACGAACCCGCCGGAAGCGCCTTGCGAACCTCCGCCAGTTGGGTCGTGGTCATCGGTTCTTCGAGGAGACGCACCATCTGGGGGACCGCCGACCAGCGAACCAACCACAGAAACGCCCCGACGATCACAACGACACACATGCCGATCGCCAACCGCTGAGAAGCGGCCAGGTCGGAGAAATTCTGATTGATCCTGCCGAAAATTCGCCTGAATGCATCCATGCCAGCGACCAATGCTCCTCATGAACCAACCATCATCACCCAGCGCGATGATGTCCTGCAGCCGTTCCCCTCCACCTACACACGCATCTGCTGAATCTCGCGATACGCGTCGATCAGGCGGTTCCGAACTTCCATCAACAGGTCGAATGCAATGCCGGCCTTGTTCGACGTCGCAAACACTTCAGCCACGTTGTTCGACTCGCCCGTCAACAGCCGTTGAACCCCCGCGTCCGCCTCAGTCTGCAAACGGTTCACTTCGTTCAAGCTGTCAACCATGAAATCGGTGAACGACTTACCGGTCACCGGGCTGACTTGCTGACCCGGCTTCGCTCCCACACCGCCACCAACACCGCCAACGCCCTGCAACGCTGAAAGCCCTTGCGTCGGGTCGATCGCCATTACTTCAATCTCCCATCAATCACGCCATCAGCCTCAACGACGCAGCCGCCATCGTCTTGGTCGTTTCCATCACAGTCACGTTCGCCTCATACGCCCTGGCAGCAGCCATCGCGTTGACCATTTCCGTACTGATGTCCACGTTGGGCATCCGCACGTATCCCTTCTTTGGACCGCTCTTGAGCGCATCCGGGTGCGACGGGTTGAACTCCAGTCGAAACGGCGACGGATCACGCACCACCTTCCGCACGTGCACGCCCGGTGCGTCTTCGCCCGCCGACGGGTTCCCCGACGCAAACATCGCCACCCGCCGACGGAACGGCTCGCCGTCCAGCCCGCGTGTCGTGTACATGTTCGCGACGTTGCCCGCGATCACGTTCAAGTTCGTCCGCTGCGCAACGAGCGCCGACGCGCTGATGTCAAGTGCTCCGAACATGGTCATTCAACTCCCAATCTCGTCCGCCGACGCCTACAGCCGGCCGCGAATCGCCTTCCGCATCCCGTCGAAATAGCCCTTCAAGATCGTGCTGGCAGCCTGATGCACCATCGCATTGTCCGCCAGATCCGTCATCAAGCTTTCGATCGAAGCGTTCGTGCCGTCGTGAAACAACACGTTGTCCACCGGCGACTCCGTCGGCGTCACCCGCAATCGACCGCCCGACATCGTGCCGAACTGCTTCGTCGAACCAATCACAAACGGCTTGTTCGCGTCCCCGCCCTTCTCGTCGAGCGCCGTCCGCAAGGCCCGCTGAAACGCCTTCGAATCGAGTTGCTTCGCCTTGAACCCCGGCGTCTGCCAGTTCGCGACGTTCTCGGCGATCATGCGATGCCTCGCCTCCGTAAACATCAACGTGTTGATCAGCGCCGGCGTCGCGCCGCGATTCGTCAGGTTTTCGAACAACATCACGACCTCCCGTCAGGCTGACAGACTCGTCGCCAGCCATCAATTCAACCCCACGCAGCACGTCTCGTGCCACGTCTCGCAATCGCCTTCGTCACGCACGCCGCGCGGTCTTCGACCACCACCCGACCGGCAATTCCTGCGCGGCCCACGCGACAAGAGCGCAGATTCCGCGCATTCCTATGCCGGCTGCAGCACGTCGCTACGCTGCTCCGCAGCAGCCTGATCTCGCCATTGTTTCAGCTTCAATCCCAGCGTCCGAACACCCATTCCAAGCGCTTTGGCAGACTTGACCCGATGGCCGCCATATTGCCGCAACGTCCGCTCGATCAGTTGCCGCTCCATGTCCTCCAGCATCCGACCGGGACGAAGATTCGCAAACGGCTGACCCGCCCCATCCAATTCGCCACTCAACCACTGCTCAAGATCACCCGCGCAAACAACATTCTTGGTCGCAGTCGCGACCGCTCGCTGACAGAGATTCTCAAGCTCACGAATGTTGCCAGGCCAACGATAATCAGTCAGCAATCGCATCGCCGCCGCATCCACGCTCAACGGCGTTCCACCCGCCCGCCGAGCGAATCGGCCCAGGAAGTACGTCACGATCTCGGCAATGTCTTCTTTCCGATCGCGCAACGCAGGCAGTTGCAGCGGCAGAACGTTCAGCCGGTAGAACAAATCCTCGCGAAAGCGCTTCTTGCGACACCAAGCCTGCAAATCACGATTCGTCGTCGCGATGATCCGAACGTCCGCCCGAACCGTCACACTGCTGCCCACCCGTTCGAACTCGCCCTCCTGCAACACACGCAACAGCTTGGCCTGAAGCGGCAACGCCATCTCCGAAATCTCGTCCAACAGCAACGTCCCGCCGTGCGCCAACTCAAACCGCCCTTTTCGCAAACGATCCGCCCCGGTGAACGCGCCGCGCTCATGACCGAATAGCTCGCTCTCCAACAGGTTGCCGGAAAGGGCCGCGCAGTTCAGACACAACATCGGGCGATCCCGCCGCGAGGATGCCGCATGGACCGCCGCCGCCGCCAACTCCTTGCCCGTCCCCGACTCGCCGCAAATCAACACCGCCGCTTCACTCGCGCCGTATTGAGAAATCTTCACGCGAATGTTACCCATCGCCTCGCTGGCACCGACCATCTCACGCTCGTGTCGATAATCGTTGATCGACGTCTTGAGGGCCTCGTTCTCCACGCACAGCCGGTGATGCTGGATCGCCCGTTCGACGTGAATCTCCAGGCTGTCCGCCTCAAACGGTTTCGCGATGAAATCGAACGCCCCCAGCTTCATCGCCTCCACCGCCGTCGCCACCGTGCCATACCCCGTCATCACGATGATCGGAACGTCACACTTCGCATCGCGCACGCTACGAATCACCGACAATCCGTCCATACGCGGCATCTTCAAGTCAGTGATGACCAGGTCGTAGTGCGTCGAGCCGATCGACTCCACACCCTCGCGCGCATCCGCAAATGTCGAGACGTGGTGGTCGCAACGTCGCAGCGTCGCAGCCACCGACTCGCGAATCACCTCCGTGTCATCGATGACACATATGACTGACATCAAACCTCCTCCCGTTTCGACCCGCCCGCACACGGCAGTCGCAGGGTGAACACCGCTCCACCATCCACGCGATCAGACACCGTCAACGAACCCGAGTGCATCGCGACGATGCGATGGGCAATCGCCAACCCCAGCCCCGTCCCCGAATCCCGCGTCGTGAAGAACGGGTTGAAAATTCGATCACGCAATTCCGCCGCTACGCCCGGCCCGTCGTCTGCCACACGCACTTCGACCCAACTGGCCGGTTCGCCGGCATCACGATCGAAGGAAATCCAAACACGCCCGCCACGACCGGACGCCTGCACAGCATTGGCAATAATGTTCAAGAACGCCCGCTGAAGCTGCGACGGGTCCGCATCCACATCCGCCTCACACGCACACGGCTCGACCGTCAGCGTGCATTCAGCCGTCGCCCAAAGAGGACGCAGCAGGTCGATGACGTCGCGGACCACCGCTTCCACCGACACCGGCCGACACTGCAGCTCGCAACGATCCGCAAACGCAAGAATGTCCGACACGATGTTGTCCAGCTTTCGAGCCGCGTCCGCGATGTGACCCGCCACCCGCTGAGGCTCGGGCTGACTGGCAAGATCGTTCTCCAGCATCTGGGCATACAGCAAAATACCGCCCAGCGGGTTGCGAACCTCATGCGCGACCCCCGCCGCCATCTCCCCCAGCGCCGCCAACCGACGCTTACGCTCCAGTTCCCGATCCTTCTGTTTCAACTGATCGCGCAACCGCCCCACTTCTCTCGCCAGCGTGTCGTGCGACGCCTTCAGCTTTTCGGTCACCTGATTGTACGCGTCGATGATCGCGCCAAGCTCCAGTTCGCTCGGCGACGGACCGCACATCGCGCGATCCTCCACCGCAGCCAGCCGATCCGAATGGGTTTTCACAAACGCGCTGCTCATCCTTGCTCATCCGTTTCTTTGGGCGCGGACGAGTCGTCCGCCGACGATCGACCGTAGGCTGACAACATCGCACGACCACGCGGTATCGACCCCATCGCCGACGCAACGTTGTTCTTGCGAATCGTCAGGCTCTCAGCATCTCGGGTGTCCGCGTCCATCATCTCCCCAAAGAGCGCCCGTATCTCACCAACAAGTGACACCGCCCTCGCTCGCAGCGCAGACGAACCGAACTTCATGTCTTCCGAATCCCCCGGCAAACGCCCCAGCCGGCGACTCACCTGCCCCAATTCAGACGTCAATCGCTGCCGGTCCGCCAGAAGCAACATCAAGCGTGATGGATCATTCCGCGTAATCAAAACATGCTGACGGTCAACAAGGGCTCGCAACTTACGACAGAGCCCAACCTGCTGTTCAAGTAACTCGATGCGCTCTTCGTCCGACCACGGACCCGCCGCAGTCACCGTGGAAGTCGTCGCGCCTGATTCGCCAGTCATCTTCCACCCTTCACTTCCATCGCATCACCAACGCCCATCACCATCTCCAAGCTGCGACCATCACACGGCAAGGCCAACCACCCACCCACAACGCACATCCGTTCCACCGCTCCGATTGGGACGTCACCAACAACGCCGTGCGACGATTCGCATCGCCGTTCTAAAACAACTCCGCACGCCCCACCCACGCAAAGTACTGCCGCCAGTCGTCGCGTTTCTCGAACCCGAGACCGTCGTCGAATTCGGAATCCGACATGGTCTCAACCAGATATTGCGCCCGGCGCAACGCAGACGACGCTTCTCCCGAGTTGCCCGTGAACAAATGACAGTTAATGATCTGCACATACGCCGAAAGGGCGGTCGTCGTTCCCTTATAGATCCAGGCTGCTCGCTCGTAATACACCAGCGCCCGGTCGTATTCGCCCAATTCAAAGTGGCAGTCAGCCCGGTACAGACGCGCGTGGCGAAGGTACACGCTTTCGAGCTTCGACAGCGTCGCCGCATCACGAGCCTCGTAGTCCTCAACCATCTTCCCGAACAACTCAGCCGCACGCTCCAGCCGCCGCCGCCGCTCAGCCGTCAGCCGGTCACGCTCCCCCGCAAACCGCGCTTTCTCAATATCACCCTTCAACGCCATCCCGCTCTGCAGATAGCTATCACCCAACAAAAACCGGGCCTTCGCCAATCGCGGATCGTTCGGGTAGCGGCTCATCGCCTCCTCGAACACCGGAATCGCACGCTCGTACTCCCCCGAGCGATTTCGCAGGTCTCCCAGCAGCAACAATGCGTCGGAGTATTCTCGAGCAGCCGGCGTGAATACCTCCGAGTTGTCGAGGATGATCCGAAGGGTCTTCTCAGCGTCCTTCGCATGCCCCGCACCCAATGCGACGTAACACCTCGCCAGTGGAATCAGCGAACTGCCCGCGTCCGGCGTGCGCGGAAAACGGCGCTGCGCCTCCTGATACGTCTGAATAGCCTCTTCGTACAAACCCAGCGATTGCTGAGCAGCCCCCATCAGCCGCAGCGCCCGCGGAACGAACTCCGATCGAGAACGTTCCGCGACAAACCGTCGCATCACGTCAACCGTCGCAGCCGAGTCGCCGCTTTCGTAAATTCGCTCCGCCGCCCGCCACGCAAGATCCGACGAACGATCGCTGTCCAACGTGTTGAGCGACGCGACCCGGCTCAGCAACGCTCCGCTATCGAGCAGCAACTCGCGGGCGCGGGCGCTCAAAGATGCCACCCGTGTCACGACATCCGAATCATCGCCGTCCTTGGTCGACGCATCACCGCCGCCACCCGACGAAACCCCCCGCGCCAGCGCCATCGCTTCCGCACGCTTCGACTTCGCAAGAGCAGCTTCCAGGTCAGCCTCCCGCTCCACCAAAACCGTATATCGCTCCAAGTCCGACGGCTTGGTCAACGCGACAGCCTGTCGCGCAAACCCCAGCGCTGCCGCCAATCGGCCTTGCGCTTGCAGTCGCACGCTGGACACCGTCAACGACGATTCCACCGCCCGACGGTCGATCAACCTCGACGTCGACACACGTTTCAGCTTGAAGACCGCGTCGCGATATCGTTCCAACGCCTCATCGAACCGCTCGAGCATCACGAACGCTTCAGCCATCCCCAAACTGCTCGCCGCCGCGTACAGAGGAGAAGCCGACGACGTCGACACCTCGCGAAAAATCGAAATCGCCTCCAGAGGACGTTGAGGATCGTCCTCCCCCAACACCACCCGTCCCAACAGCCATCCCACCCGCGAAGCTAGGGCATCACGCAGCGGTAAGGCATCGCGGACATGGCGCAACCGTGCTTCCAGATGCTCGGCCTCTCCAGAAAGGTAAGCCACGTACAGGCGGAAGTACTCCAACCACTGCAACCACGGCGTTTCGCCCAACGAATCAGCCACCGAATCCAGAAGATCGCCGGCACCTGAGCATCGATCGTTCTTGCAAAGCTCATCAATCTTGCGTTCCAACGCCCAGGTCAGAACGTCAGGGCGATCTCCCGCGTCGGCAATCAGCCGTCCAAGCTCCGCACTCAAAACGTCACCCGAGACCGGCACGTGATCCGCATGGAGACGCGCCAATCGCCACCGAAGATCGATGCCCGGATGAGAACGCATCGCAATGGCAGCCTCGTACCGCTTCGCCGCCCCGACAACGTCTCCCGTGACCTCCAACGCTCGCCCCAAGACGACCTCGTCGTCAAAGAGCAACCGGTATCCGCCCTCAACAGCGGACGCGTAGTGACCGATCACAGCCAGACCGATCCCCTCAGCCACACCGCCGTTTCGATCCGCCCGCAGCAGTCGGGCTCTCGCCACCGCAGCATGAACGGGACCAAGCTCGCGAGCGCTTCGATTCGGAACATTCAGCAATAGGGAGCCAGCCTCGATCGCCGCAGTGTATTGGCCACGGTCCACCAAACCCGGCAGTTTGTCTCGGATGTTTTTGAACGGAATCTTCGATGCAGGCGTGCGAAACGTGCTCAGCGACAACCCCAGCGCGACCAGCGAAAAAAGCAGCGCCGGGATCTGCCACTTGCCCGTGACACGTTCTCCCAGCTCCGACCATTCCGCAAGACGTTGGCCCATCCTGAGCACCCGCTTTCAAAAAACCGATCATCCTGATCACGTGTCTTCGAACCATCTATTCGGCGAAAACCCCCCGACTTTTACAGTCCTTTACAGCCGCCCGATCGGCTCCGCTCATCCCTCGCGATCCCGCCCATCGATCCGCCAACCGCCGCCGCAACAACGAGCGCTGCCCGGTTTCTTGAGCCCAAAGCCGGCTCCGCCACGACCAACACCCCCGCCATGCCATAACAGAACTGATACCCACATCTCGCGCGAAGTTTTTTTCATGGCGATACGCCCACCAGCACAACGAAGCGACAAATCCACCGCCCGCACGCACCGTCGGCAGCGATTTCCCTTCGTCGTTTTTCTCGTATATAATGACGATACAAAAGACGTGGCGTGCGACCATCAGCAGACCGCAGACCGAAACATCCGCCGATTTCCCGCCACACGCCGCCCCCGGCGAACCAGAATCCGCCACAATGGCGGATCACGACCAACCCGAAGGAAAATCAGCAGCAGGAACACAAACAATGGCCAACACCACGACCGACGCATTCAATGCCGCCGCCAAGCTCCAAACACGCGGTGGCGATGTCACCATCCACCGCCTTGACGCCCTCACCAAACGCGGCATCGGCAACGTCGACAGCTTGCCCTATTCCATCAAGATCCTTCTGGAGAGCGTCTTGCGCAACATCGACGGCGTCACCATCCGCGACCAAGACGTCGAAAGAATCGCCCGCTGGGATGCGAACGCCCCTTCCACCGATGAAATCCCGTTCAAACCCGCCCGCGTCATCCTGCAAGACTTCACCGGCGTGCCCGCCATCGTCGACCTCGCCGCCATGCGCGACGCCATGGTCGCCCTCGGCGGCGATCCGAAGAAGATCAACCCCGAACTCCCCGTCGATCTCGTGATCGACCACTCCGTCCAGGTCGACAGCTTCGCCACCGACGCCTCCCTCCGTACCAACACTGATATCGAGTTCCAACGCAACCGCCAGCGCTACGAATTCCTCCGATGGGGACAAGACGCCTTCTCCAACTTCCGAGTCATTCCGCCCGCCACCGGAATCGTCCACCAGATCAACCTTGAATACATCGCCACCTGCGTCCAAACCCATTCCGCCAACGGGCAGACCGTCGCCATGCCCGACACCCTCGTCGGCACCGACAGCCACACCACCATGATCAACGGTCTGGGCGTCCTCGGATGGGGTGTGGGCGGCATCGAAGCAGAAGCGGTCATGCTCGGTCAGCCGATCTACATGGTCACCCCGCAGGTCGTCGGCTTCCGCCTCAAAGGCCGACTGCGCGAAGGCGCCACCGCAACCGACCTCGTCCTCACCGTCACGCAAATGCTTCGCAAACACGGCGTGGTCGGCAAATTCGTCGAATTCTTCGGCGACGGGCTGTCGTCCATCACCCTCGCCGACCGGGCCACCATCGCCAACATGAGCCCCGAATATGGCGCGACCGCCGGATTCTTCCCCATCGACGCCGAGACCCTTCGCTACCTCAAGCAAACCGCCCGGCCCGCCGATCTCGTCGACCTCGTCGAACGCTACACCAAAGAGCAAGGCCTCTTCCGAACCGACCAATCCCCCGATCCCAGATTCACGCAGGTCGTCGAACTCGACCTCGATTCCGTCCAGCCCAGCCTCGCAGGCCCCAAACGACCCCAAGATCGCGTCCCGCTCAACGGGATGAAATCACAGTTTCACACCGCCCTGCGCGCGCCCGTCAAAGAACGCGGCTTCGGGCTCGACGAAACCGCCATCGCCCGTACCGCCAAGATCGCCGGCGACGCTGACGCTTCCGAGCTGCGACACGGCTCGGTCACCATCGCGGCCATCACAAGCTGCACCAACACCTCCAACCCCTCGGTCATGATCGCCGCCGGTGTGCTCGCCAAAAAAGCAGTCGAAAAAGGACTCACCGTCAAACCCTTCGTCAAGACCAGCCTCGCACCCGGCTCGCGCGTCGTCACCGCCTACCTCGACGCTGCAGGCCTGACACCGTTCTTGAAACAACTCGGCTTCCACACCGTCGCCTACGGTTGCACCACCTGCATCGGCAACAGTGGCCCGCTGCCCGAACCGGTGCGAAACGCCATCAAGCAAGCCGACCTCGTCGCCGCAGCCGTCATCAGCGGCAACCGAAACTTCGAAGGTCGCGTCAGCCCAGACGTTCGCGCCAACTACCTCGCCTCCCCCCCACTCGTCGTCGCATACGCCATCGCCGGAACGGTCGACATCGACCTCGCAACCGAGCCGCTCGGAACCGGCTCCGACGGCAATCCGGTTTACCTCAAGGACGTTTGGCCAACACAGGAAGAGATCACCACGCTCGTCGATCGCTGCGTCACCCCCGACCACTTCGCGACCCAATACGACGATGTCGAAAACAGAAACGAAGCATGGAACGCGGTCAAAGTGTCACATGCTGACACTTACGAGTGGGACCAGAACAACACGTACATCCAAAATCCACCCTTCTTCGACGGCATCACCGCTGCGACGAACCCCATTGAACCCATCACCGCCGCCCGCGTCCTCGTCATGGTCGGCGACTCCATCACCACCGACCACATCTCACCCGCCGGCGCCATCGCCGCCGACTCCCCCGCCGGCAAGTACCTCCAAGACCGAGGCGTCCAGCCGAAAGACTTCAACAGCTACGGATCACGACGTGGCAACGATCGCGTCATGACCCGGGGCACGTTCGCCAACGTCCGCCTGCGCAACCAACTCGCCCCCGGCAGCGAAGGATGCGTCACCGTGCATCTCCCCTCCAGCGTGCGAATGAGCATCTACGAAGCAGCCATGAAATACGCAGAATCGAAAACGCCGCTCATCGTGCTGGCAGGGGCGGAATACGGCACGGGGTCGTCGCGAGATTGGGCGGCCAAGGGAAGCATGCTGCTCGGCATCCGGGCTGTTCTCGCAACGTCGTTCGAACGCATCCACCGGAGCAATCTCGTCGGAATGGGCGTCCTGCCGCTTCAGTTCAAAGACGGCCAGTCACGCGAATCACTGGGCCTGACCGGCCAGGAATCTTTCGACATCAACCTCGACAACACCATCGCCCCACGGCAAGACGTGACGGTAACCGCCGCCACAACCGACGGCGATCGCAAACAGTTCGTCATGACGGCGAGGCTCGATACCGCCACCGACGTGGAGTACTACCGCCACGGCGGCATCCTGCACATGGTCCTAAGAAACCTCGCCAAGAACGGCGGGTAGACACATTTGCATCGTCGCGCTTGACCGCGTACGCGACAGGAGGTTCCCGTAACAAAATCGCTGGGCATGTGTGCCACTGCTCTCGAGCAGTGCAGCGTGGGTGCCCCATTCTTCGCCTCTGGCGAAGGGTGGGGGACGGATACGGCTGGGTGGCCCACGTCCTTCTCTTGGAGGTGGGGAACTCGATGATCGTAGAGGCGTTCGCCCGAGCGCATGTCATCGCGCCCGACGTCGACACCCACGATTCGAGGCCGACGACGCTCAGTCCCCGCTGGAATCGACCCCATGCTTGCTTGACCCGGCCCCGGGCGATTGTGTACGATGACGGCGTCACGTTGACACGGTAGCCTCGGCGGGCGCAACGGCTGTA
>CAYQFV010000028.1:0-8469 GCA_964416845.1 uncultured Phycisphaeraceae bacterium
ACAACGGCATGGTACTGGTGGACTTCATCCGCCGCCGCCGGGAAGAGGGCCGGGAAATTCATGAAAGCGTACGAGACGCGGTGTCCGTGCGTTTTCGACCTATCGTGCTGACAGGGCTGACGACGATCTTCGCGCTGATACCGGCGGCGATGGGATGGGGGAGCGGCCCGGCGCTTCTGGCACCGCTCGGCGTATTCATCGCCGGCGGATTGCTCGCAGGAATGCCCCTAACGCTGAACGTGCTTCCGGTTTTGTATCTGAGTCTGGAACGATTCCGCCGCCGACCGATTCAAGTCAATGGGTCGTGACATTCGCACTGCCGAAAACGCTCGGCGCATCGATCTGGAATGCGGACGAACTGCCGGTCCCGCTAATCTATTTCGATTTCGTACTGAATCTTGACCCCGAAGTTAGGCTCGTCCCCGACGCCGGTCAGTCCGACGTCTGCGGCCACCTTGATGCCTCGTCCCGGAGCGATCTTATAGTTGGCACCCAACTCAAATAGCTGTTCGTTACGACCACCAAATTCTTCACTGGCGCGGTTCACATAGTTCACAACGCCTAGCAGCTTGTCGCTGAACTCGTAGTCAAATCCGACGCCAGCGCCCCACTGGAAGTGGCGTCCCCCCTCCTCTTCTTCTTCGGTCCTGCCACCGTTGGCGGTCTCGACGAATCCATCGCAATGCATGCGCGTCTTCGGAGCAATCGTCTTGGTCAGGTGAAAACCAAGTCCGCTATCGACGCCGGACGACCCTTCTCCGGTCGGAAATCGCCCTTCCAGCGAAAGCGCGATCGACGGAAGGAAATCCGTTTCGTGGACAAAACGGTTGAAGAGTTCGATCTCGATGTCGCCATTGGCCAGATCACCGCCGTCCCCGATGTTGACCGGCAGTAACCTCAATTCGATGAAAGCGTCCTCGGTCAGGCCGTAAGCCAACTCCCCTACAAGGAAGGAATCATCATCGCCGCCCGTATTTCCCGTGAACCATCGGGTGCCGAGTTCCAGTTCCCAGTCACCCTGTTCGACATCCGAGTTGGCTTGCCGAACGTTGAAGAAATCGTCAACATCCCAAAGGATGGAACTGCCGCCCGCGCCACCCCCGTCGGTCGCCTGATCGAAAGCTCCCATCCCAAGGTTGGTGAGTTTGTATCGTCCCGCGTTCGCACCGCTCGTCCCATGGGAATCGGCAAACACAGGCCCATCCAAACGAAACGCCGCCGCGACAGGGTTCGATTGGTCTAGTGGCTGTTGAGCGACCGAATCCGTCGTCACCGCAGCCACAATCACCGCACCACCAACAAACGAAGCGAACCAATGCGAGGATAACATATTTCTCATCCTTTACCTGCAGGAACGAACAGACCAAAACCCGACCACGCCGCAAACGACACGTCTTGCCGACGGGTCATGCACGCTGCCAGCGAGCACCCGAATTGTCGCCGCCACAGCTAGTTACGCAAGAGTACGCCCGCACTCACCCTCCAGACGATCATTTGAGATTTCTGAGTTCACACGCTCGCGTTCTTCGGTCTGCCGACTTTCGTCGCCTGTTTTGATGCTGGCTGTCAAAACCAGTCTGTAGATCTCGCGCACCTCCTGATAGAAACGCTTTTCCGACCCGCGGATGTCCCGGATGCGCTCGAGCAACTCGTCGAAGTAGTCTGTGCCGAGCGTGCGAACCTCCTTGAGTCGCTCGTCGTCCATCGTGAAACCCTTGACGACGTACTCGCGCAAACGCTCGGTCGCTCAGCCCGGTTCGACAGGGATGGCTTGTTGATTATCGTAGGGTGGCAAGTGGTGTGCAAACTGGGACATTGGGTACTCGAACGGGGCGCAGGCCATCCGCGATGGGCATACTCAACCCAGCGCGTTCTCGCCGCGCGTTAATAATCCTGCTGCGCGTCCAAGATCTCGTCGATTGCTATTGGCGGCCGTTTCAGACCTGAAACCCGTACTGCTCCCAGCGGCTGGTCACTTTGGCTTTGATCTCGTCGGTCATGGTCAGCAGCGTGGGGTACTCGCGGATTTGGCCTTCGCCGGGGATCTTGCGGGTCGCGTCGATACCGATCTTCGAGCCGCCACCCTCGAACGGTGCAGCGTGGTCGAGAATATCCACCGGCCCGTCGACGATGACGGTGTCTCGCCGCCAGTCAACGTTCGACGCCAGGTGAAACAGTACGTCTTGCTCGTCGTGAACATCGACGTGGTCATCAACCACGACGATCATCTTGGTGAACATCATCTGCCCCGCACCCCAGATGGAACTGATGACCTTCCTAGCTTGATAGGGGTAGTGCTTGGCGATTTTGACGAAGACGCAGTTGTGAAACGCGCCGAACATGGGCAGCGAGTAGTCGATAACGTCGGGGATGAGCATCTGAAGGAGTGGGAGGAAAATGCGCTCCGTCACCTTGCCGAGGTAGTAGTCCTCTTGCGGAGGCAGGCCAACGATGGTGGTGGGGTAGATGGGGTTTTCACGATGCGTGATCGCCGTCACGCGAAACACGGGGTAGCTGTCTTTCGGCGAGTAGAAGCCCGTGTGGTCCCCAAACGGCCCTTCGGTAATCGTCTGCTCCGGCTCGACGTAGCCTTCAATGACGATCTCCGCCGACGCGGGGACTTCCATCTCGATGGTCTTGCACGGTACGAGATCGATGCCCGCCCCGTTAAGGAACCCCGCAAAGAGTAGCTCGCTTACGTCCGGCGGTAGCGGGCAGGTGGCTGCATAGGGCAGAACGGAATTGCCGCCGAGAACGATCGCAAGCGGCATGGGCTTGTTGACCGCCTTGTACTTTCGATGATGACGAGGCCCATCGTGGTGCATGTGCCAGTGAATAGCGGTCATCTTCGGCTCGAAGACTTGCACGCGATACATGCCGACGTTGCGCTCGGTGGTGTCGAGGTCTTTCGTGTAGATGCCGGCGAACGTGATGTACCTTCCTCCATCCTCAGGCCAACATTGAATAATCGGCAGGTCGAACAGATCGGCGTCGTCGGTGTGCACAACCTCTTGGCAGATGCCGCGTTTGACAGTCTTGGGCGCGAACCCGGCAAGCTTGACGAGTTCCGGCAGCTTTTTCATCTTCTCGACGAACGTCGTCGGCATCTGCGGCTTGACAAGCGCTTCAACACGACCGGCCAGTTGCTCGAACGACGCGCAACCCAGCGCTATGCGCATACGCTCGTAGCTACCATAGAGATTGATCGCCGCGGGAATGTCGCTGCCCTCGACGCTCTCGAAGAGCAGACCGCTGCCTCCGCGTCCCCCGTGAATGGGATCGGTGGCAGGCGGCGATGCGCTGCCCGCAGCGGGAGACTTGCTGACGCGGTCGGCGATCTCGGTAATCTCCAGAATCGGGTCAACGGTAGCCGCGATGCGTGTAAGTTGGCCGCGGCGGTCAAGCTCATCGACGAAAGATCGTAGGTCGGCAAATGGCACGGTCGGTGACTCCGGTTCATGCGCACGAATCGGGCGAAAACGTCATCCATCAAGCAACAACATGGTCATCCACGGGTGCGGATTGTAATGGAACATTCGCCGTCAAGCACGCGGGCGACGGTCGCGAAGGCCGTCCGCGGTCCGCGACCGTTTCATCGCACCCCCCATTCCCCAGCACAAGAGAAGCGTAGGGGTGAAGGATTCACGTGAGAACATGCGGTGCCCCGGGCTTGCTGCACGAGGCTGGGGCACTCGTTCGTGGCAGTCTCGGCGCGAAAAAAAAGCCCGCCGGGAAGGCGGGCTGTTTGCACCTGCGCTGGTGGATGGCTCTCCCCTCCCGCCACCGGCGAACTGGGGCGCAAACGATACTGAGATGTGTGTACGTTACTTCGCTCTGTTGCAACGTCACGATTCGGCGGGTTGCTCCGCGGGGGTGGCTGCACCCTCGAGCATCACCGCTGAGACAAAATCGAGCGCTCCAAGCCAATCGGACTGCAACTGATCGTTCCACCCTTCGCCGGCCATATCGCTCATGACGGAAACGAGCGTGTCCCGGACGATTGGATAGTGCGCGGGCAGGGTGCCGTAAGCGTTGTGCCTGCGTCCCAAGTCCATGAGCGGGCCTCGGAGGCGATCGGGGGCGGACAGGTTCTTGACCACCAACACAAGCGACGTCAGCAGCTTTTGCTTCTGGTCCGCCATGCTTTTCGGGAACATCGGCCGCACCTGCGGGTTCTTCGAAAACAGGTGGGCGTAAAACCGGTCCACGAGTTCCTGCCCGCGCGGTGCGAGCATGTTGAAACTCGACTTAAGTCGTTCGATCGTTGCAGTGTCCATTGTCACTCCCCGTACGTCGTAAGCCGCCCCCCGTTGGCCCGTCCACAGCGTACGATACGTGTCGAGCGATGATCGAACGAAGGTCAAGTTTTTTCTCGACTGATTGGAGCGTCCTGGAATGGCTCGTGTTTTGGAGCGATGGGCACTGTCGACGGCGAATTCACAGTCCGATGCGTTGACGGTGGCAGAGGTTGACCGGACGATGTCGAGGGATGGACGTGCGGTTGAGTGCGATTCGGACCATTGCCGGATCGTACGAATCGCCGTTGCTTGGTACGTCGTCATCACCCGGGGATCGGAATGGCCAGCGGAACATCTTCGGACGGCGAATCGTCCTCTCGCAAATGGTATGACACCGAGCGGACGGTGGCACACGACGCGGATTGGGTCTGGCTGGAGGCTGCCGGGTTGGCGTCCGTGGATCGGGTGATGGCGTATCGCGCGGAGAGTTCCGCGGCGCTCAGTCGATCGTCAGACGTATTCGCGGTCGAGCTTGGCGATGCTCCTGCCGCGCCCACGCGGGTGTTCGTGAAGCGATACCATTACGAGTCATGGTGGCAGCGGTTTCGCCAAGCGTTTCGGGGCACGCTGTTTGGCAAGAGTCGGGCCCGATTTGAATACGAGTTCTTGACGTCAATGTGTGAACTGGGGTTGCCCGCCGTTGTGCCTCTGGCGTACGGCGAGCATCGCCGGTTCGCATTTCTGACGGCCGCATTTCTCTTGACGCGCGGTGAGCCTGACGTTGTTTCGCTCGACAGCTTTGCGATGGATCGTGTCGCGGACGGTTCGCGTGATGTTGATCTGGCGCGTCGGCTGACGGCAGCGCTGGGTTTTGAGATTCGTCGTCTGCATCGGGCGGGCGTGCTGCACGGTGGGTTGTTCTGGCGGAACATTCTCGTTCGACGGGGGGCGGGCGACGGTGTGGAACTGATGTTTCTCGATCCGGACCGGCGTGGTCGTTTGGGCGATGGACCTGTGACACACGCGGACGCAATCGACGATGTGAGCGACTTCATTGCAACGGGGATCGCGATCGGCTTGCGGGGTGGCATCACTCGGTTCATGCGGGCGTATCTCGACACGTCTCGACTGACCGAATCGCACCGTCGCTACGTGCGACAGGTTATTCACCGGGCGATGCCCAAGGTGCGGTCGGAGCGGCATCGGGTTGCAGTAGCTCGCTTGATTCACCGTCTTCGCGAGCGCATTGAAGCGGCAGAAGCGTCGCCGGGCGATCTGGTGCGAATGGCATCCATTGACGATTACCTAAACTCGATTAGCGGCCGACGGTCTGCGAGGAGCGAATTGACGAGCGTCTTGCACTTCGAGTTCGGCGAGGTTGACAACGGGGAAGAGTCCGTTCTCGCGACGGTATCGGTTCGGTCGGGCCGACTCTGCGCGACGAGCGGGCACACTGGTGCACCGATGGTGAGTGTTCGAACTGATGTCTCGACTTGGCTGGCGCTGGTCAACGCGCAGCCGGAAGCGTTCGCCTTGTTGCGCGGTGGTCGATTGCGCCTGTCTGGCGACACGACGGTGCTGGCCGCGCTTGCTTCGCAATTGGGGCTGTAGGGCGATGGTGACGCGTGCAGCAACCCCGCGCTGTCGCTCGGGACTTGGAAAACGGCCGCACCCCCTCGTAGCGACCTACCAGCCCTTTCTTGGTGGATGACAGTATCAGAATTCATGTGCGTCTGGACGGGGGGCGACGCGGGACTATGATGACTGCGTCGGAACGGCTTGGGGCGGTTGGGTTCTTTTGGGGCCTGTCGACCGAATGAAGACGCCGCGACTGCGGTGAAAGGACTGACAATGGGATCCTACCGAACGATTGGTTGTTGTTCGCTGCTGTGGTTGATGGTGACTGCGGGGGCGGCGGGTGGTGACAACGCGGCTGATCAGAAGCTCATCAAGCTGTTGGATAACGAGTTAAGTTATTCGTTGCAACATCTTCAGATGTCGGATGGCACTAAGCCATACTATCTTGCGTATACCGTCACCGACGAGCGAACCGTTTCGATCAGTGCGCGTTTCGGCGCTCTGGTGGGCAATGACGCGGGCGAGGATCGCACGCTGGATGTCGATGTACGCGTTGGCGACTACAAAGTTGACAACACACACAAGATTCGGGGCGGGGGGTTCGGGTTCGATCCGTCGGACTTCTTTGGTGGCGCGACGGCGCTGAGCCTGGCCGACGACAGTGATGCCATTCGACACGCGATCTGGCTGGCGACCGATCGGGCGTTTAAATCGGCGGCGAAGAAGTATCAGCGTGTCGTGACCAATCTGAAGACCAAGGTGGAAGAGGACGACAAGTCCGACGATTTCTCGAAGGAATCGCCGAGTGTCCATAGCGAGCCGGAGACGACTCTTACGATCGACCGCGATGCTTGGGCGGATCGGGTTCGTCGCGTATCACTGATCGCCGTTGGCCATCCACTTATTTACAACTCGCAAGTCAGCTTCAGCGCGTCGGTGGAAAACCGCTATTTGGTGACGAGCGAGGGGTCGAAGATTCAGACTGGTCGCAAGTTGTTGCGGGTGGTGGTCTCTGCCAGCACGCGAGCGGAAGACGGCATGAACCTCAGTCAGAGCTTCTTGTTCAACACGTCGCGAGAGGACAGCTTGCCGAGCGAAGAGAAGATGGCGGACGCGTTCAAGAAGGTCATCGAGAAGGTACTTGCGCTGCGTGCCGCCCCGCTAGTCGAGCCTTACATCGGCCCGGCGATTCTGCGCAACCGCGCGAGCGGTGTTTTCTTCCACGAGATCTTCGGCCATCGCATCGAGGGGCATCGCCAAAAAGACGTGGACGAGGGACAGACATTCACCAAGAAAGTCGGGCAGGAGGTTCTGCCCGACTTCCTGACGGTTCACGACGACCCGACGCTTGCCAAGTTCAACGGCGAGGATCTTCGGGGGCACTACCAATACGACGACGAGGGCGTGCCCGCGTCTGATGTGACACTGATCGACCACGGTGTGCTGAAGACGTTTCTTCTTTCGCGTTCGCCGGTGGCGAAGTTCCCCAAATCCAACGGTCACGGTCGGCGGCAACCGGGTCGAGACGTGGTGTCTCGGCAAGGCAATTTAGTGGTGGAATCGACCAAGACGGTCAGCTTTGACAAGCTTCGAGAGATGCTCGTCGAGGAGTGCAAGAAGCAAGACAAGCCGTACGGCTATTTGTTTGAAGACATCACCGGGGGATTCACCGGCACGAGGCGATTCGGCCCGCAGTCGTTCAAGGTGCTGCCGGTCGTGGTCTATCGGGTGTATACGGATGGTCGGCCGGACGAGTTGGTGCGCGGTGTTGATATTGTCGGCACGCCGCTCACCTCGTTTGGGAAGATCATCTACACCGGAGACGATCCGGCGGTGTTCAACGGAACGTGTGGTGCGGAGTCGGGTTGGGTTCCGGTGTCGGCGGTGTCTCCGAGCATTCTCGTATCGCAAATCGAGATCGAAAAGCGCACCCGCGCACAGGACCAACCGCCCCTTCTGGATCCGCCGATCGCCGGGATGGGTCGCTGATCTGAACACGCAGCCGATAGCCGATAGAGGAGTTCTGCGATGACTGCCAAGAAAGCCAAGTTTGTCACATTGATCATGATTGTCGGCGTAGGTTGGTCGGTGGGGGCGGCGCTCGCCGACGATTCCCTTCCTGACAACGATGTGGTCATGCGGGCGCTCGTCGACGAACTGGACCGGTCGATGGCGCTTCAGATGGATGACCTGGAGAAGCCGTATTTCATTCAGTATAGCGTCGACGATTCCATCACGTACGAGATGTCCGCCTCGTACGGGGCAATCACGTCGTTCAACCGTGACCGCTCGCGGACGTTCACGAGTCGCGTTCGGGTCGGCTCGTACGAGCTTGACAATACAAACTTCTCGAGCGGTGGCGGGTTCTTCGGCGGCGGTCGTGGTGGCGGCGGGGGTCGCGCTTCGCTTCCGATCGATGACGACTACACGGCGATTCGGCAGGCGATCTGGTGGGCGACCGACGCTGATTACAAAGATGCCGTCGAGACGCTGACTCGGAAACGAGCACACATGGAGGACAAGAACCTCCAGGATCGGCCGAACGACTTTTCCGCCGCCAAGCCAGTTGAAGCCATCGAGCCGACTGCTGAACTGCATTTCGATCGGGACGCATGGCGAGAGAAGGTTGCGAAGCTGTCCGCTCGTTTCAAAC
>CAYQFV010000028.1:8569-30545 GCA_964416845.1 uncultured Phycisphaeraceae bacterium
AACTGGTCGCGGACCTGACCAAGGCGATGGACGCGCCGATTATTGAGTCCTACACCGGGCCGGTGTTGTTTGACGGTGTCGCGTCGGGGCAAGTGTTTCGAAAGCTCCTGGGTGATGGTGTGGCTGGCAGCGTCACGCCGGTCGGTACCAAGCGCCGTTCCGCGACCGGTGCGGGCAGCCTTGAGAAGAAGATCGGCCAGCGCGTCTTGCCGAAGTCGTTTCAGGTCTACGACGACCCCACGGTGGAGAAGTTCGACGGCGTGGTTCTTTTCGGGCACTACCGTTACGACGATGAGGGCGTTGAGGCTCGCAGGGTCGACATCGTATCCAACGGCGTTTTGAAGGACATGGACATGTCGCGCGTGCCGACGAAGAAACTCTCCGGTACGAACGGTCACGGACGCAGATCTCCCGGCGGTGGAACGGTCAAGGCATCGATCGGCTGTCTGTTCGTTCAGGACGATGACGCGGTGTCTGATGCGGAACTTAAGGCTGCGTTGATCGAAGCGGCGAAGGACGAAGGACTCGAATACGGGTTGCGGATCACGTCGCTGCGTTCGGCGGGAATCACGTCATCACAATCCGACATATTCGCCTTCTTCATGCGGATGCAACGCGGTCAGCAGGCCGGCCTGGGCGATCCGGTTTTTGCGCACAAAGTGTACGTCGACGACGGGCATGAGGAGCTGGTGCGCGGGATGGAGTTTGAGCCTGTCGAGGTGCGAAACCTCAAGAAGATTCTCGCCGCAAGCGATACCCGGACGGTCTACAACTACATCGGAATCGGATTCGCCGGCGCGACGCCTCCGTCCACGATTATCGCCCCTGCGGTGCTCTTCGAGGAACTGGAACTCCACAAAATTGAGCAGGAGCACGACAAGTTGCCGATACTTAAGACCCCCGCCTCGCGCAAAACGAGCTGACGTGTGCGGTTCGGGCGGTGTGGGCTCGAACGCGGATGCGATTCAGCCGGCTGGCGGAGGTGTTCGGCCATTGCGTGGTCTTGGAGCGATGCTATAGTGTCGCCGTCGGATCGTGGGTTGGCGACTGAAGTGGCGACGAGTGTTGCCGCGCGGGGTGGTCGCAAGATGCCCCGACGTTCTCGCCGTCCGATCGAAGCGACGCGATGAGGCGTCGCACTACAACTTGGCGGCGTACCCAAGTGGACTAAGGGGACGGATTGCAAATCCGTTATACGTGGGTTCGAATCCCACCGCCGCCTGTTCATCCGACAAACATTCACATCGCTTTGCCACCTATCAAGCACACCGGTTGAACGCCGATGTTCTGTTCCGTCTCGGGATTGGGGTGACGGCAATGACCGATTCAGGGTTGCCATTCGGGACACACACTTTATCTCCGGGCCGGTAGAGTTCCTGGGTGCGTGGACCGGTCGGCGCGCCGGGGCCATAGTGGACTGCGATTCCCATCAGTCTATGCCTCCTGAACGACGAACGCGGCGGACGTGGGGATTGCTCCTCGGCTACGGTCGGCGCGGTGTTCGATGACCGTGTCGGACGCCAAAGCGCGCTTCGATTCGCGCGGCTGAAAGACCGGCGGAGCAGGCTGCCGACGCGAACGCTTGGCGACAATGGTGTCGCGAAACGCAGATTACGTCCGTGAACGATTGATTTGATTAGGCAAGAACTGGTATGTTGGACCCATCGCGGTGGGAACCGACGAGCCGGGAACCCCTTAAACCTACGCAAACGGATGGTGACCCCCATAGTGGTCACCCGGATGGCAAAGGAGCACGAATGTCAGGAATGTCTTTTGGAAAAACGGCGCGGATGTGTTTCAGTTTGATTTGTGTTGGCACGCTGGCGTCGTCACCGGCTTGGGGTGGCGGTCCCTGCCTAAACGTCGATGTGATCCTTCGCGACGAGATCGCTCTGCCGGGTGAGGCGCTGAGTAGTCACAACCCAACTGTTATCGGAACACGGGTCTACGTGTCGTGGTACGGCGCTGGTTTGCGGGTCTTGGATATCGACGAAGTCACGGCGACACTCGTGGACGTGGCAGGCTTCGATACGTTCCCCGGTGTTGGTGGTTTCGACGGGGCTTGGGGGGTCTATCCCTTCCTTGGTGACAACAGCATTCTCATCAGCGATACCGATACCGGGCTGTACATTTTGGCGCTCAGTGGACCCGCGGGTTCGGAGACAGTCACCCAAGTCGGCAATTGGGATTTGGATCCCGGTACGTACGCCGACGTTTGGGGCGATGGCACGGTCGCCTACGTCGGCGAATTTGGTGACAACAAAGTGCACTTTATTGACGTGTCGAACCCGGCGAGTCCGTTTGAAATCACCGAGTGGGTCGTCGGCGCGCCCAATGGAGGTTCGTCCGCACAGGATGTCAAAGTCGCCAACGGGCTGTTGTTTATCTCTCTTGAGGGTGGGGTTGACGGTGTGGAGATCGTCGACGTTCGCGATCCGGCCAATCCGTCGCATCTCACGTACATCACCACGCCTGGCATCGGCGCGATTCACAATACGTTCTATCACAACGGGTTTCTGTACATGTCCGACAGCGCCAGCCCGGTCTTGGCCGTCGTCGACCTTTCGACCTACAACCCCGACAGCCCGCCGGCGACGATCACGACCAACAAGTGGTTGCTCTCCGTGGGGTCGAGCTTCGTTCATGACATGACCGTGGTGAACAACCGGCTGTACGCATGCGGCTGGAACAGCGGCTTGTTCGTGTATGACGTTTCCGACGTCGCCGGCTCGGGGCCCGTGCTATTGGGTTCTGGCCCGGGTGTCAGCACGCATGCAGTGTGGGCGACCGCTGATGGTCGTTGGGCGATCGTCGGCGAGGAGCGATCCGGCGGCCCGATCAAGCTTTACGAGATCGTCGAGACCACCCCGATCTTGCCGACCATATCTTTCCCCGACGGCCCGGTCGATGCTGTGGATCAGATCGGTGGCGCGACCCTCACTGTCGACATTTCGCCCCCGTGCGCCCAACCCGACCCGACCAGCGCCAAGCTGTTTGTACGCAACTCGACACAGGGAGGTCCGTTCGTGGAGATCCCGATGACGGCGATCGGCGGCAACCTGTTCCAAGCCGACATCCCCGGCGCACCGTGCGGCGCGACCGTGACCTACTACGTCAGCGTCAACACCCTCGGCGGGGACACGGTGCTGGAACCGCCCGGTGCGCCGACTGCAACTTTCACCGCGGAGGTTTTCACCAGCGAGACCACCGTGTTCGCGGACGACTTCCAAGCCAACACAGGCTGGACCGTCGGTGACCTTGCCGACAACGCGACCACCGGCATCTGGACCCGGGTCGACCCCATCGGAACGGCTGCCCAGCCGGCTGATGACCACACGCTTGATCCTGGCACGGATTGTTTCGTCACCGGGCAGGGATCCGTCGGAGGTGGATTGGGTGAGAACGACGTCGATGGCGGCCAAACGACATTGACATCGCCAACGCTTGATCTTTCCGGTGGCGATTCGTTGATTTCCTACTGGCGATGGTACTCGAACACCGCCGGCAGCAGCCCGAATGCTGATGTGTTCGTCATCGACGTTTCCGCCGATGGCGGCGGAACCTGGACCAACGTGGAGACCATCGGACCTGCAGGCCCGGGCACCTCTGGCGGCTGGATCCGGCACCAGTTTCGGGTCAGCGACTTCGTCGCACCCACCGCAAACGTCAAGATGCGATTCATCGCCTCAGACTTGGGAGGCGGCTCGATCATCGAAGCCGCGCTGGACGACTTTCGGGTGTTCTTCCGAGAATGTGGTGGGAACCCACTTTGCTTCGACGGCATCTTGAATCAGGGGGAAGACCGCATCGACTGTGGCGGCCCATGCCCACCCTGTGATTGCCTGACCAACGCTTTTTGTGACGACAACTTGTTCTGCAATGGCGTTGAGACTTGCGACGTATTTGGTGTCTGCGTTTCGGCAGCGCCTCCATGCACGCCGCAGCCTTGTGACGAAATCAACGATCTTTGCGCCGATTGCGTGGTCGACGCAGACTGCAACGACCTTGATATTTGCACCGCGGACGTATGCAATAGCCCCACGTGCGGCAGTGTCCCCAACATCTATGGCGACGTGGATTTCAACAACACTGTCAACCTCTTCGACCTTTTCTGTGTGCTGGACGGATTCAGCGGCGCCTTCACGGGGAATTGCACGTTTGAGCGGCTGGACATTGAACCATGCACCGGCAACGGATCTCTGAATCTCTTCGACCTGTTCGCCATTCTGGACTCTTTCAGTGGCATCGACCCGTGCTGTAGCCCGTAAGTCGGAAATGAATTCGGACGTCGTCGCCTCTTCGGATTGACCGAGGCGTACATTCACTCCACCGGCGCGCGAAGGATTGACCACGCGATGGCGTCCGATTTTTCCTGGGTTACATAAGGTAAGGGTTCGTCGCGAGGGGTGCTGTTGCTGCGGGCTCGTGGTCGTGAGCCGCGGTCATCTCATAGCAGCGCCCCGCTTCGGTGCACGCGTCGGAACGTCCATACCTCCGTGCTTCGAGCGCGACGGGAGATGTGTCATCGTCCGGCACAATAGCGTCACCGGAGACGATCGCCGTGGCCTCGTACACTTCGGGACGGATGTGTCCGTGTCGTAGGACGGTCACGCGTAGGTAGAGCGATCCCGTGATGTCGTCGTACTCGACGACGCTGATGTCCGTCACGCGATCGCCGGCGCTGGCCTGCTCTACATCGACCATCGTCGCGCGCACGGGATTGTTCGACAGCGTAAACCGGACGGGCAGCGATCTCGCCGACGTGCACCAATCCGCCGTTCCCAATCGAAGCGTTCCGCTCCAAAACCCGTCCGCAGATGGGGCATCGTGCGACGACGCGTTGCGGGATCGTGGCAGGTGATGAAGCGTCGGCTCGAACTCATCGGCCCGAAAAACCCCCGCAACACCTTGGTACGGATTGCTGTTCGCGTGCCGGCGATCTTTCGGCATGAACAAGCCTACGAACATGATTGCGAGAAAGACTAGAGGCAAAATCGCCACCATCAGCCACGACGTATCGTAGGGAAGCGCGACGACGATCGCAGCCGCGGCGATCGCGAACGCAACGGATATGTAGACGACGACAACGCTGATTCGATACACGCTACAAGCCCTCGGGGCCGCTCATCGTCTGCCGACGTCTGAGAGTGTGTTTACCAAGCTCTTTCGGAGCCGCGACCGTTGGGAAGCGGTGTCGGAATCGGGTGTTCCATCCGGTCGACCGCTCCCTGACGGTCGCGGCTCGGTCTGGTTCGTCCATTGATTCATGTGCGACGCCGCACTGTCTGTCATGCAGACTTCGAATTCGCATCATCGGGATCATCGGTCGAGGCGGGTACCGAAGGTTCGCCGGTTGCACCCGGGGTTGGATCCGAGGCGTGCTGATCATCCTTCGTCGGCGACTGGGCTCGAATCTTCTGAAGGCGAACAACCAGCCCATCGTGACGCGTGTTGATTTTCCGCACCGACGCAGCGAGCGAGGACGACAACGGACGCTGCCGCTGAACGAGATGGTCCAGATTTCGACGAATGCGATCAGGTGACGCACGCCAGGATTTCCCCAGCGTGTCCTCCATGCTCGCGGAGGTTCGAACACCACCCGCTCGGAGGTTCTCGCACGACACCTCAAACGCTCGTACCCGCGCGCCGCGATCGTCCGTGGAATCGGTCGCGTCGGACGTGGCTCGCTCTGGCGGCGGTGACCTCTTCGGGAGGAAAGACCGGTTCGGACGACGGCCTGCCCGAGGACCGGTCGGCATTCCGGATGCTCCGGTCTCGTGCACCAGGAGGCGCTCAAGCCGTGAGCGCAGCGCCCGCGTATCCCACGGCGCGAGGGCTGATGACGTCAGCAGGGAGCGTGGCACGACAAGACCGCCGCCGACGCGCGCCTGTCCCTTCATCAAGCCGCCGAGTTGGCCGATCCGGTCGGCGAGATGGTTCGATTCGGTTGCACTGTTGTGATTCGCTTCGGAGAGTCGCTTGGCGATCTCCGACCCGGTGGCCACCAACTGCAGGAGCGACCCTTGGAGCGCCGACGCATCGTGGCCCTTACTCGTTGACCCCGTTTCGTCTGCGTTTGTCGGAACGTTGCTGGTGTTGTCGGTGGTGATCGTGCCAGCGCCTGCCGGCGGACGAACCACTAGGTCCATCATGTTGGTGAGCACGTGCTCGGCGACTTCGGCATCGACACACGGCTTGGAAGCGCCGAAGGCTGCGAGCAGGGCGTTGTCCGCCAATTGATTGATCAGACGCGGCACACCGCGCGACCGATCGTGAATGAGGTCGACGGAGCGATCGTCGAAGAGGTCGGCGTTCTCCGCGCCTGCGCAGCGTAACCGGTGCTTGATGTAGGCCCCAGTCTGTTCGCGATTGAACGCCCCGACTTGACGGACACAGAAAATCCGCTGACGCAACGCTTCCAGACGCGGGTCGCCCAGAATCGAAATCACGTCCGGGTGACCTAGCAAGACGATCTGCAACAGCTTGGCTGTCGTCGTCTCCATCGCAGCGAGCGAGCAAAGTTGCGACATGGTGTCGATCGAGAACAGGTGGGCCTGGTCGACGATCAACACGTAGGGGACGTCCTTCTGGTGACTGCTCTCGAGCGTGGTTCGCAGCCGTTCGAACATTTCAGCCGTCGAATGTGCTGTCGAAAACCGAATGCTAAACCCGCGACACAACGTGGCGGCAAGATCCCGTCCGTCGTCGGGCACGTGCGGAATGGTCAACACATGCGCCCGCGCGCCGAGCAAGTCGATCATCTTCGAAGCGAGTAACGACTTGCCACAGCCTGCCCGGCCGACCACCAAAGTCATGCCGCGCTGCTGCACCACGCCGTACCTCATCGCGGCGAGTGCTTCCTGGTGGTCCTCCGTCTCGAAGAAGAAAGACGGATCGGGCGTGTTCTCGAACGGTCTGCTTTGGAGTTCAAAAAAAGATCTGTACATATGATCGCGCGCGTATTGAGACCGTTTGTTCGAATCGTACGGTGCATATCGGACAAACAAGGTCGGCGTTCGAGGTATCTCGCCAACGACACGCGGTCCCATAACGTCTGGGAACGACGATCGAGGGCAACCCCGCATCGACACAAACCCGCCGTTCGGTCGTCGATGCGGAGAATCAACACGGCGTTGTCTCCGATCGGCACGCCGCGCTGGTGGATAACAGCGCGCTGTGAGGCCGCTCGATAACGCCACAGCCGGGTCGCCATGGGACGTTAGAGCACACAGTTCGCTCCGGCAGGCCGCGTAATGCAAGCTTCAGTTGTAAATGACGAGTGTCGATGTGGGTCCATGGGTTGCTACCGGGGGGGGCCGTCAACGCCCTCCGTACGCGTTCAGCCGCATGCGCGCAGGCTCCGGACAACTTCGTACAACATCTGTACGATTGAGCGCCCGACATCCGTACACCCCGGGGTGATCGACCGCCCGGCTTCGATATTACTCGCACTGCGGCTGGGATGGATGAGATGTAAGTGATTAGCTATTACCGTGTTATGGCGTGCGTCGCCGTCTTGTCGATGCCAGTCACCGTCCGCATACCCTCTGGAACATCAATTGCCTACAAGGAGTGCGTGTAGTTGTAGTGCCGTGGTCGTGTTTGTCCTTTCGAGACGAGTGGTCGGTCAGAACAGAATCTCGACGTCAACCGCTCTTTTGCCGCGAACGCAGGGGGTTGTTGCCGGGTTTGGCGTGCCACGCCGGTCGTGGCACACGTTGCATTGGTGTCTTTTGGAGTTGGGTGCATGAGCGTCGCCCTGCCCAGCGGTGCCTGCAGTGTGGCGAGAACGGGCGGACACGATGCCCGTTTGGAGCGTGTTCAACTCGATGGGATTCCAGATGGAAGGCAGGGTTTCAAAGAGGGAGAACGATAGTCGTCCCGGCGCTGCCGAACTGCGGTAGGACGGGTGAGTCGAAGGATGGTTGGAATCTTTTCTATGGATCTTTCCGGCGAAGACCGGGCGAGAATCCGAAGGAGGTTGGATGATGAGTAGGAAGATGTCTTGTGCACTCGTTGCAGCAGCGGTAGCGGTATCTTGGCCGGTTTCTTCTGCAATGGCGCAACTTACGGTTTGCACGCCCAACGCGGCCCTCGTCTGCGGGGCACAGGGACCTGATCAGAACTGCGGTTGTGACTGGTCTGATGATTTTGAGCAGCATGCCCTCGGGGAGATCCCGGTCGATGGCGCTGGTGAGACGCTGGTGTTTGATTGGAAGGGTTGGGCTAACGACACGACTGTGCTTGGTGAGGTCACGACAGAGCAAGATCACACTACCGGCACGGGGCAGTCGCTGGCAATTGACGCCAACGATGACACCATTCGGCGGTTTTTGGGAGAAGGAACCCCGGGCGATCAGATCGGTTATGACCCCGATGTTTCTGATTGTTGGACATTTACCGGCTGGTGGTACGTTCCTGGCGGCCACACGGGCAACTCGTTCTTCATCTCAAACTCTCGTTACGACGGGACCCAGAACGGTACGACGTGGCATACGCAGGTCAACGTGAACGGTTCTCGTGGCACGATCGTGGATGACCTTGAAGGTGGCACGCTTCCCCTCGTCACGGACCAGTGGGTGATGCTTGAGGTTCAGATGAACTACAAGGAGGCCGATAACTCGGAGATCATTTTCTACAATGGTCAATTGTTGACGGCCTACATCTACGCAACTGGTGGTGCTCAGAGTCGTGGTAGTTGGCCTGAGACGGCCTTTTTCGGAAACATCGACCTGTTCAACAGCTCAGGTTCTCGCGTGTATTGGGACGATCTGTCGATGACGCAAGTACCGTGCCCGACGGTCAAGATTCCGTCCGTTGGTTGCGTTGGCGGGAACTCGGCGGATTCCAACGGTTGTGCCGAGAAGATCTGGCGGTTCACGAACAACAACCTGAACGACAACGTCGCTGAATTCTACCTTGATATTGAAGCCGGAGACGGCGGGAACAATCCGCTTTGCGTTGGAAGCTCTGCGTCGACTGCTGCCATCACACCTCCCACGGGGTGGACGGTTATCAATTGCCAGCCATGGACCCTCGGACATGCGCTGTTTAAGTTCACCGCAGACACGGCGTTGGACGAAATTCCTCCGGGCGTTCAAGTTAGCGGTCTACTTTCCGTTGATGCCAACCTCTCCGTTGAAGTTGTTTCAGCCGCTGGCGTGACGGTTCCCCCATTCTCGATTTCCATCGCGGTCGCCCAAGCGCTGGGCAACGAAGTCGCTACTCCCACGGCGTGCACGACGGGCGGCTTTGGCCCGACGGTAACGGGTCAAAAATGGAGTTCTTCGGATATCTGCGCGGCCTTCCTCGCCGTGCCGGCAACGACGACTTGGGCGAAGATTGTACTCGCACTCGCGTTGGTCTGCGGTGGTGCTGTTCTCGTGATTCGCTCGCGACGTAACGTCGTGGCGTAAGCGGCCTACGAAACGTACCGAGTTAAGTGTATTAAGGGCCGGTTGGCGACAACCGGCCCTTCTTGCATGAGCGTTGTCGCCGGCCTGTCCATCGCGGTGTCCGTCGTCAACGACGGGCGCCGGCTAACGGGACGTGCGGCTTGGCCAAATAGGACTTCCTGTAGGCGTCAACGCTTCGACGCGTTCACGGCGATTGCGATACCTGTCTTGCCAGCCGCCGGATTGAAGGACTGCTGAGATGCACGTGTGGGACGCGGTGGTGGTCGGGTGCGGGGGCATGGGCGGTGCGGCGGCGTATCATCTTGCGCGACGTGGCGTCAAGGTTCTGGCGGTCGAGCGGTTTTCGGTGGGTCATGACCGAGGTAGTTCGCACGGCCAGACTCGGATCATTCGACGTGCGTATTTTGAGCACCCGTCGTACGTTCCGCTCGTGAATCGGGCCTACGAACTGTGGGGCGACTTGGAGGCGGAGTGCGGGGTGACGTTGGTGAACCGGACCGGCTTGGTTCTATTCGGGCCTGACGACGGTGTGATCCTCTCGGGCGTTCGTCGAACGGTGGCGTGCCACGACATTGCCATTGAAGAAGTGGCTGGCGATGAGTTCAAAGACCGATTCGGGCGGCCGGATGTCGCGGAGAACTGGTCGGCGGTGTATGAGGCTGACGCGGGCTTTCTTTCGGTGGATGCTTGCGTTCGCGCGCACGTTCGTTGCGCGGAGGCGTGTGGCGCCACGGTCTTACCGGGCGTGGCGGTGCGGTCGTTCGAGGTCGTCGGGTCGGACGTGCTGATTACGACGGACGACGGTCAACGTTTGTGTACGCGGTCGCTCGTTGTTTGTGCTGGGGCGTGGAGCGCGGACATGCTGGCATCGATGCGGCTGCCGCTCGAAGTCCGGCGAAAGGTTGTGTGTTGGTTCAAACCGAACGACTCAAGATACGACGTGAACAGCGGATGTCCCGTGTTCGGGTTCGACGTCGCTCCGCAATTCTTTTATGGGTTTCCCGACTTGGACGGGCGGGGAGTCAAGGTCGGATTGCACATGGGCGGCGACGTTGCGCGGTCGGCGGACGTGGTTGACCGGGTGGTCAATGACCATGACATTGCGACGGTGTGCAAATTCACACGGCGATACCTCCCGGGGCTGTCGGACGAAGTTTCGGATGCGTCAGTTTGTTTGTACACCATGACGCCCGATGAGCATTTCATCGTGGATCGACATCGTGAGTACGGACAGGTTGCGTTCGCGGCAGGGTTCAGCGGTCACGGTTTCAAGTTCGCCCCGATCATCGGCTCGGTCCTGGCCGATTGGGTGACGACGGGATCGACGAGTGAACCGGTGGAATTCCTCTCCGCTGAACGGGCGGCGCTGCGGACGTGAAGGCCCGGTGTCATGCGTACGTGTTCACCATTGACCGGCGGCCGGTTTCGCAGCCGAGGGCTACGATTGTGCTGCGAAGCGGGGGTCAGCGTTTTCGGTAGGTGATTCGCCCGCGCTGAAGATCGTAGGGCGAGACGACAACGGTGACCTCGTCACCCGGAAGGATGCGGATGTAGTACTTGCGCATTTTCCCGGCGATCGTACACAGAATGTCGTGTTTCTCTTCGCCAAGTTCAGCCGACACCATAAACATGGCATTCGGCAAGGCCTTGGTGACGATTCCTTGCACTTCGATGGCTTGTGTTTTTGCCACGCTGACTCCCAACCTGTTCTGACGCTGCCGGTAACCTCGCACCCGCCGGGCGGTCCGCCGTCAACCAGCCCGTCTTGCCAAGACGAGCCGACCGAGCGCGCTCGGAATGATCCTCGCAGCAGTATGGGCGATCCTAACCTGATTCGGGGTTTCGGGTCAACCGGTGAACGAGCCCCAAATTCAATCGGGGTTTGTGACGATTGAGTCCGCGCCGGTGGGAACTGTGTGGTGGCGAGTGCTGATACGAGCGAGGGGCGGCGAGGCCTTGTGAATTCGTTAGAGTTGGCTGTGACTTTCACGTCGTTCGGCCGGCGATTTGAAATGGGTGACCGAGCGCGTCCGCCATCGATTGCCTTCGATGGTGGTGAGCGTCGAGGTCGACTTGTAAAAGTCGATCTTGCGTGCGACCGGCCCTAGCTTGGCCACCATCCCCAAGACGCGTCCGATCGTCATCTTGGCTTTGGGGTTCGGGATGAAGTTGACGGCCATCCCAGCGCCGAACGAAAGGCCTTGGATGAAGGCTTCGATCTCTTCGCCCAAGTGCCGTTGATCGTTGAAGGCCATCAATTCGAACGGTCCGTCCGGACGGACGATCTCCGCCATCAACTGCTCGTTCTTCGTGACGTTGGGATGGTTCCCAGCAGACGTCGCAAAGCACAGCGCCACTGCGTCCTCGCTGGTGCCGAAAACGAGATAGCCTTCCCTGACGCCGCACACGAACGACCGGGGAATCATCGCTAGCTGTATGCGGTGGAACCCTTTGAGTTGTTCATGTTGGGATGGCTCCGAACGCAAACTGAACATGCCGACGGGGGGATTCTCGGCGGCAAGTTTGCGGAGCGATTCGGTGGCGAATCGGATGAATTGGTCGAGCTTTTTGCCGGCGACTTGTTCGTCGTTGACTTTGAGCATGAAGACTACCTCGGGGCCGGATCCTCGCTCGATCGTGATGGAAAGCCCCGTGCCCTGAATCCAACTCAGCACGTCACTGCGCAGATCGAATCCCACCGACCGCTGGGCCTCCGTCCACGCTCTCCACGCTCGTTGACCGCGCGATCCGGCGGTCAGGAACGATCCTTCGATGAACTCGTAGAGCTTGTCCAGGTCCAGCCCGCTGGTTTGCGAAAACGAAACGGTCTCAACGGGCAGGAATCGCTCAAAATGCTCCTGCCCAGGCCGATCGCCGACGACGGCAAAGAAAGGACTGCTCTTGGCTTTCGCTGAAAACCATGCCAACGACTCGCTGTGTTTCGAATGCCCTTTGACGTAAGACACGGTCGCCACGCGATCGACGATTCCGACGGCGTTCATCAGCCTGCTGATCGCCTTTTTCGGCCATGCACCTTCCTGGGATTTACGTTTCGCCTTCGCGAGGGCCTTTGCATACCGTTCATCCGTCCGAATCAACTTCAGATCGGAATCAGTGGAAATCTGGCGAGGTGCGTAGAAGCCGCCGTCAACGGCTTTTTGCAACCACTTGATCGACTCTTCCTTCTTGCCGCCGAGGGCATGAAAGCACGACAGGTTGTACATCACGAGCGAATCTTGCGGGACCGCCTCGTGCGCCTTCTCGATGATTTTGAGAGCGCGTTTGTAGTTGCCGCGTTTGTAGGCTGCGATGGCCCGGTCGTTGAGCATCACCGAACGCTGATCGATCAACGCGTTAACAAATCGGTCGCCCCCCAACGTATGCCCCGTGGCGACGATAACGCCGTCGAACACGCGCTGCATTGATTGCAGCAGCGTGCGAAGGTCCACGTACGAAAACTCATTGCCGTGTACGGGCAGATCAGCGAACGCAGAATCGAAACGCGGAACGTCCACGATCGACGATCCGGACTTCTCGTTGCGAAGCAGGGACATGACATCCGACAGCATGTCCTCGCCAACGGCGACGACCACAACATCCTCATGAAGCCCCACGCCGAGCGAAAACGGAGACTTCGCATCTCCGGGGCGAACGATCTCCATCGCACAGCACCTGCTGGTCTTGTCGGGCGCTTCGGTGTACCGGAGGACCGGCCCGTCGACTCGGGCGTTCACTTCTTCGACGACTGCGCGGACCAGCGCCGTCAAGCCGCGATAGTTCCGGGCGGCAGACTCGCCATCACTGCGAAACGCCCAGACCATGTCGGGGGGTCCTGCAATGAATCGCGTCGTCGTTGCGCGGATCGGCGGAAAACGTTCCGCGAAGATGAATTCCTTTTTTCCAAGCTCTGTCCAACTGACGCTATCGATGAGTTCGCTCGCGCGCTCCCGGAGCGTATTGACGTCGTCAGCTTTGCTTTGTGACAGATGGGATGTCACCAGATCGAAAACGTCCATCGCGATCCCGGAGTCAGCCAGCGCTTTGGTCACGTCGCACCAGTACTCATCGATGAAATCAGCGGCAGGGTCCTGCCGGTGCCCGACAACGTAGAACACGTCGCCGGGAACTGCCGACGCGAGAGTGAACCCTTCCAGCCGCTCGCTGGACAGGCAGACCGGGGTACCCAGCAGGCAGACGATGAGCACATGTGACGGTTTGACGCCGATTCGATTCGTCATAGACTCATTGTCCCATTCCTTCACGCCCGATCGCGGGTGCCGACGCCCACACGAGATGCACCGGCACTCCCGTACATCGGAACAACCGGATAGGTTAAACCGGAGAATTCTAGCGGTGATGGGGAAAGTGCTCAACGCCCGAACGATGCTGCCCACAACTTCGCACAAGATTAGACACGGTGGTCCGAAGAAAAGGCCCACCGTATGGATGCACCGCGCGGCGCTAACGCCGCGAGTTGCGCCCGAACGATGACTGGAAGCGGCCGAAATCGGTGAAATCGATATCCCGGTCGCCATCAAAATCGAACACGTCGCACGTCGGATCGTCCGAGACTTGGTTCGGGCCTGTCACGCATTGCTGCCATCGCCCGAAGTCGACAAGATCGACCACGCCGTTGCCGTCGTAGTCGCCGAGCGACTCGCACGTGTCCGGAACGCCGTTGCGGTTCCCGTCTCGGGCGACACCACTTGCAATGTCGCACTCGTCGAGCACCGCGTTGCCGTCGCAATCACCCAACCCGGCTGGATACGTCACAGTCAGGTCCGCGTAGCTCGCGCCTGCGCAGGCGAACGGCGAGACGAATGCCGACGCTACGAGGCTTATCCGAGCATCGCCGCTGCCGATCAGGCTGTTGAACGCGTCCTTGGGAATTGTGATCTGATCGGAAACGGGCGAGCAATCGGTCGCTCCGTCAACGAACAGTCTGCCGACTGCGATGTCGTTGATTTCCACGTCAATCCAACGCAACGGCCCTGACAGATTAGCAGACGCGCTGACGGCGATGACGACGTCTCCCGTTGCAGCCGGGGTGGATGCGATCGTGTGTTGCGACGACACGCCAACGCCGATCGGCGTTAGCCGTTGCGAGTTCGACACAAACGTCTGATTGATATCGCATCGGTCCGGGACCGCGTTACCGTTGCAATCGTCATCGGACCCGGTCGAGATGTCGCATTCGTCGGGAACGCCATTGCCGTCGCAATCGCTGCTGGTGGCGACCGTCTCGTAGCGCAGCGACACGTTCACGCGGGAATCAGCCGGACACGCGTCGCCGCTGACCGCCGCAGTCGGAATCATGCCGACCAAGACGCTGTTGTCTTTAACCTGAGCATTAAATGTCGACGCGGAAACGACAATACGATCGGCGTCCAACTGAGTGGGGCAATCTCGCGAACCAACCTCGAACACCCGGCCTGCAGCGACGTCGTTTAGGAACACGTCGATCCATTCGGTCGGCCCGTTAAGGTCCGCCGAGGCTGCGAATTCGAGCGTGACGTCTCCAATCGCTTCGGGCACGTTGTCGAAGGACTGCTCGAACAACTGATCGCCCGCGACCGGCGAGAGCGTCGGCGACGTTGACTCATATTGGCCTAGATCGCACGAATCGGGAATGCCGTTGAGATTACAATCATTCGCCATGCCGACCGCGATGTCGCACACGTCAGGCCGACCGTTGGTGTTGCAGTCCGTTTCGGGCGCGTCGCGGATGTCGCAATCGTCAGGTCTTCCGTTGGCGTCACAATCGTCTTCACATTCGTCAGGCCGACCATTGTCATTGCAATCCAGACTGGTCCCTGCGAGCACGTCGCAATCATCGGCGCTGCCGTTGGCGTTGCAGTCGGGTTCGCACGAATCAGGCTGCCCATTCGTGTTGCAATCCTGAACGTTGCCCGCGGCGATGTCACACGCGTCGGAGGAATCGTCGCCGTCACAGTCCGCAAAGAAGGGCGACTCGATTGCGCCGATGTCCACGCGACACTGTTGCACTCGTGGCATGCCCAGAACGTCGAGACTCGGCGGAGTGAACACAGCGTTGGGATCACCAGCGTTGACGCCCGGCGACGTTTCGGTCAACCGAAAATCACCGACCAACACATCGGCAAACAACGGATCGGTGTCGAGATTGCCGATTCCAGGCCAACCGCCGCGTACGATGCTGTACGTGACGTCCGCTGACACCGTCGGTCCGGCGATTTCGGGCGTCGAGTTGCCCCAGAGGATGGATCCCGTGACGGCGGAGTGGCTTGTGACTCCGTTGAACACGCCCCCTCCCACGTCGGTGGCGACGTTGCCCACGAAAGTGCAATTCCGGATGATCGCGGTCGCGATCGCATTGTAAACCGCTCCGCCGTCGTCAACCGCCGTGTTGTTGTGAAAGAGGCAACTCGTCATTGAAACGTCGACCGTTCGATGATAGGCCGCTCCGCCGTCTCCCCGGGCGGTGTTTGCCGTGAACGTGCATCGGCGAAGCGCAATCGGTTGGCCGTCGTTGCTGTACATCGCGCCGCCGTCGATCGCGGTGTTTCGACGGAACACACACCCGTCGTACACCGTCCCAATCGTCGCGTCGGCGTTCACCACCGCCCCGCCGGAGATCGCCGCGGTGTTGTTCTCGAATCGGCAGTCGATGACGGTCGGATTGGATGAATCGTTGTGCATCGCGCCACCGCCCGTGTCGGCAGAAGACGATGCTTGGCTGTTGCCATCGAAGACGCATCCGTTCAACACCGGATCGCTGCCGCCTGCGTTGGCGATCGCTCCGCCCCGCATGTCCGCTGAGTTGGCGACGAACGTGCAGTTCGTCAGCGCCCCGCCGCTCGAACTGCTGTAGATTGCCCCGCCTACCGATGCGATATTGGATTCAAACGCGCAGTCCACGAACGTTGGCGTGCTCTGATTGACGATGAAAGCAGCTCCGCCGGCGATGTCGGCAGCGTTGGCGCGCAAGACGCACCGCGACAACGTCGGAGCTGCCGCGTCAATCGCGATCGCGCCGCCGTTCGCTGCTGCGTTGCCGTAGATCGTGCAATCGCGGATCGTCGGGCTCCCTTGGACGCAATAGATGCCGCCTCCTCGATCGTTCGGAACGGTCGACCGTGCGTTGCCGCCGGTAATGGTGAAGCCATCCAGCACCGCCGTTGGTTCGTTGGCGCTGCCGAGCACGACGTGGAACGAATTGTCGCCAGTGGTGTCTTCGCCCGGCGAGTCGTCGCCGGCGAGGTCTCCACTGAGGGTTGTGACGTTGGCGGTCGCGTCTCGCTGCTGAAGGTCGGTCTCGACCCCCGCGAACCCGCCATAGACGGTCACCCCGTCCACAAGCTGAAAACCGGCGGTTCGGTCGCCGTCATGGGTCGGCGTGTAATGGCCGGCTGCGACCCAGATCTCGGTCACGTTGCCACCGGATTCGCGTGCGTGTAGCAACGCCCGCTGAAGATCGGTGTAGGCGTCGGGCCAACTCGTGCCGTTGTTCAGACCCGTCGCGCGCCGGTCCACGTATACCACGGGCGTTTCGCAATAGTCGGGCAGACCGTTGTTGTTGTTGTCGGGTGTGGTACCGCTCGCGATGTCGCATTCATCCGGCACGCCGTTGGCGGTACAGTCTCGACTCGTGCCCCGCCAAATGTCAACGCTATCAAGGAAGCCGTTACCGTTGCAATCGTTGTGGTATTCGCGAGCGCCCATGTCCACGATGGGAGGGCGTCCCCTGCCAACGTCATGGCTGATCGGGTCGTCACTGAAGCGTGGGTTGGCGGCCAGATCGACGGTGGTGTCGGCCGGAACGGCGTCGTTGTTGCCGGCATCGATGCACGGAGACCCCGACGTTAGTCGCAAGTCATCGTCCTCCGTGCCGGCGATCTGATCCGAACCGTCGTCGTCAACGAAACCGGGTGGATCGCCGGTGTTGCCCTCGCCGTTCAACGAGTCGCTCCACCCTTGGACGCAACTGAAACGGACCTCCGGCGCGTCAAGAAAGCTGTCGATCTGCGCCTCCCGACCGGTCCCAACCGTGCTGCGATTGCCGTATAGAATCGAATTAACGATGGTTGCCGGGTTCAATGCGACGGAATAAAACCCGCCGCCCCGTTCGGTTGCGATGTTCCTGCTGAGCGTGCACTGGATCAGCGATATGCCTCTCGGTTCGCCGTTCGGGTCGTCGCCGGGGGTGTCGATCATCGAAATCGCGCCCCCGTTGGTCGCGCGGTTGCCACTGAATTCGCAATTGACCAGCGTTTGAACACCGCCGACAACGTGTACCGCGCCGCCGTCATTGCCATAGAACCGGCAAGCGTCGACGCGCAACGAGCCGTCGCGCCCGAACAGGCCGCCTCCCGATGGCGAATCGTTTCGACGAAAGACCGAGCGGGAGATTGTGATATCGCTCAGCCCTCTCATGTAAACGCCGCCGCCCTCCTGACCGGACCGGTTGTCTTCAAAAACGCTGTCGCGAATGTCAACGGTGCCGTCTTTGCAATGAAGACCCCCGCCACGCGTCGCCGCGACGTTGCCGGCGATCTTGGATCCCGCGATGATGACCGCTGCAGAATCGATGCGAATTCCGCCACCAAGACCGCCCTGATTTGACTTGATCACGCAATTGCGGATCGTCAGCGAACCACCGGCGACGCTGATCCCACCGCCGTCGGTATTGTTGTTGCCTCCGCTGATCGTGAATCCGTCAACCGTCGTGGACTTTCCCGTTCCGCCGGCGGTTACAACGTGAATGCTGTTGTCTTGCACATTGACGAAGTCCGGCAGGTCGTCGCCGTTCAGGTCGCCGCTGAGGACCGTTTCGTTGACGATCGGGTCACGAAGCTCCAGCGCATTTTGCCCCGCCAAGAACCCGCCGTACACCGCGACATCGTTGGGCAAGTCGAACGATGCCAAACGATCTCCCCCCGCGTCATCCGGCGTGTAAACGCCCTGCGCGACCCAAATCTCGCTGACCAAGTCCGAGGCTGATCGGGCGTGCACGAACGCATCGGTCAACCGCGTGTACGCGTCGGACCAACTCGTTCCGGACTTGAACCCCGTGGCTGCGACGTCAACGTAGACGATCGCCGACTCGCAGAAATCGGGCACGCCGTTGAGATTGGCGTCGGGCGTTTGACCAGCCGCGATGGCGCAGTCATCGGGAACGCCGTCGCCATCGCAGTCAGTCTCGCACTCGTCCGGGATGGCGTTTCGGTTGCAATCCGCGCTGATGTGTGCGGCGGTGTCGCACTCGTCCGCCATACCGTTCGCATTGCAGTCGACCGACGTGCCGGTTGCAAGGTCGGTAGCGTCCAACACGCCATTGCCGTTGCAATCGCCGCTCTCGAACGCACCGATGTCAACGATCGGAGCGAAGCCATTGCCCGAATCCGGTCGGTCGACGACGTCAAACCTGCGAGCCGTCCCGACGAAGTCAAGTGGCGTCCGTTCCACCGTATCCCCGTCACCATCGAGATCGACCACGTCGGGTAGCAACGCGTCATTGTTTCCTGCGTCGACGCATGGCGACCCCACTGCAATGCGTACGTCGTCGTCGGCTGTTCCAAGAACATCGTCCGCCCCATCGGCATCGATGAATCTCGGGGCCAGCGCGATGTTCCCAATGCCCGGGAATTGGTTCGTGAACCCTTCCACGTTGCAGTAGTTCACTGAAGGCGTGCCGGTCTGGGTTCCCACCTGCGCGAGCGCACCAATGCCGCCCGCGTCGGCGTTGCCCCACAGCACGCAGTTATCCAGAAAAACACGATCACCGCTTTCGGCATACACACCACCGCCGGCGATCGCGGAAACGTTGTTGGCCACCGTGCAGTTGGTCATTGCGACCTGCGATAGCGGCGTGTTCGCGGCGACCGCGCCACCGTTTTGCGTCGACGTGTTGCCAACGAATGTACAATTCACCATCGTCACGCTCGACTCGAACACGCTAAGAATTGCTCCGCCCGAGGCGACTGAGCGATTACCCAAGAAGGAGCAGTTCGTCATCAACGGGTCGCCACCATCGTTGCGGATCGCTCCACCCGAGGTAGCCGTGTTGTTAATGAACAACGTGTCGGTCAGTGTTGGGTAGCCACCCTGAATCCAAACAGCCCCACCGGTGGTCTCAGCCACGTTGTCGACGAAACGACAACCAATGATAATCGGATCGCCGCCGTCATCGAAGAAGGGTCCGCCGCCCAGGGCGATGTCCGGTACCTGATCGATCTGCTCGAGCGCGAGCAGCGAGAGCGACCGAAGGTTGCCCGTACCAAACCCTGCACCCATTTTCGCGCTGTTGTTTTCGAAAAGCGTGTTAATGATCGTTGGGCTGCCGACTTCTACGTAAATACCGCCACCGATACCCGCCGCATTATCACGGACGATGCAGTTCGATACCGTCGGCGTCGCATCGTCGATGTAGATGCCCCCGCCAGTGAACTGCGAACACGTTGTCCCCGCCAGGGAGGTGTTCCCTCCGGTGATCGTAACGCCATCAATCAGCGTCGACGAATCCACGCCGATCATCGAGACGACCCGATAGCTGTTGTCATCCAACGAGCCCTCGTCATCCGCATCGTCACCCGCAAGGTCGCCCGAGAGCGCCGTCAGATTGCGAGTCGCATCACGCTCGTTGCGATCAACTTCAACCCCCGCAAACCCGCCGTAGACCGCCACGTTGTTGGGCACCCAAAACGTGGCCTCGCGGGGATCTTCCGTCCCCGGCAGGGCAACCGGACGATAAACGCCCAACGCGACCCAGATTTCGTCCACCGCAGCCGCAGGATTCGAGGCCACCAGCAGCGCCCGGTGAAGATCGACAAACGCGTCAGCCCAGCTAACGCCATAATTCTTCCCACTCGCCGCTGCGCGGACGTACAGCACGGTCGCGGCACATTCGTCAGGCACGCCGTCAAGATTGTCGTCCGCGCTCTCGCCCTGCGCGATGTCACACGGATCAGGACGCCCGTTTCGGTTGCAATCGCCGCCGCCGAGTTCACACTCGTCAGGCACGCCGTCCGGTAGACAATCCGCGCTCGTCCCATTGGCGATGTCGCACACGTCTGGAATGCGATTCGAATTGCAATCCGCATGCGTACCACTCGACAGATCGCACTCGTCGGGAATCAGGTTTCCGTCGCAGTCGACCTCGTCGTCAATGCACTCGTCGGGAATACCGTTGCCGTTGCAATCCTCACTCACGCCGTCCCGCGTCTCGCATGGGTCATTTAGCCCGTTGCCGTTGCAATCGAGCGTCGGTTCGCATTCGTCGGGGACGCCATTGCCGTCGCAGTCAAGGCTGTCGCCGGCCAATAGATCGCACGAGTCCGCCCGCCCGGTTGCGTTGCAATCCGGCTCGCACTCGTCCAAAGTGCCGTTACCACTACAGTCAAGCGTGGGGTCGTTCAGAATTTGCTCCGCGTCCGGCACGCCATCGTCGTCGCAGTCTCTTCCGAGCAAAGGGGAAACACATATCGAAAACGGCTGCGGACCTCGGGGCACGTTGCTCGCGAACACCTCGACCCGCCACACGCCTTGCGACGGCTGATCCACCACAACCTGCTCGATGTTGTTCACGTGGTCCGCCCGCGCTCGCACCGCCGGGGCGCTCGGGTCAGCGGGGTCCAGCGTCCAAGGGAAGTGCTGCTTCCCCGCCGGATCGAACACCTCGAGATCCAAGTCGTTCACCAGCGCAGGGTTCACGTTCGGAACGCCAGCCACGTCGTCCCACGCGAGCGTCACCTTCAGTTGTGCGTCACTCGGGTTCACCACGATCGCCCGCTCGTAGCGCTCCAAATCGCCGACAACCGCTTCTTCGAAGCTTCCGGTTCGCATGAAGTCGATCGTCTCTCGGATGCGGACCGATCCGTAACCCGTTTTGTAGTCAGGACCAACCTCCTCAACGTCTTTCGCATTGTGGGCCAGAAGGGCTTTGAGCGTCGCACCCCGAAAATCTTCACGCTCGGGAAACCGTTCGCGATAGTCTTGAAGCAGCAGAGCGCTCAGACCGGTCACCGTCGGCGTGGACATCGACGTGCCGCACAGCGTTTTGTACGCCCCGTCCGCCGAGGACGACGTCACCCCAAAATCGTCGTTCGTCTGACACCCCGGACCCGACACGTCGGGCTTGAGTCGACCGTCGTCCGTAGGTCCCCAACTCGTAAAGCTCGTCACCGAATCGTCGTTGGAATTCAGCGCCCCCACCGTAATGTGGTTCTTCGCCCCCGCAGGTGGGGCCGTCGAGTGGTACCCGCTGGGGCTGATCTGGCAGCAAAAATCGCAACCCCGTTCGTTGCCGTTGGCCCAGATAACGGGAAACGGCGTCCCCAGGCCGCCGCGTACGATCGAGTCAATCACGGCTGACGTAACGCCATAATCACCCGTGATTTCGCACGCGAGAAAATTGCCGCAGACGTTCGTGCCGATCGAATTGTTCGACAGGTCCGCGCCATACACGTTGATTGCTTCGTCGTAGTCCGACTCCATATCGCCGGGGTTGGTGTACAGGAATATCCCCGATCCATCCGTCTCCAAACCGTACGATTCGATCGTCACCCCCGGCGCCATCCCGCGAT
>CAYQFV010000029.1:0-3036 GCA_964416845.1 uncultured Phycisphaeraceae bacterium
AAGCCGTTGGATTCGGAGACGCATGATGTTCCTACTGCTTCAGGTTGGCCAAGCAGGATCGACGCTGGCTTTCGTGTTCTTTCCGATGGCCGGTTCGATTCTGTTGAGCTACGGCATCTATCAGGTCGTCGTGGAAACGAGGCAAGGGCAACGCAAACGCCTGATCGATCGGCTCAGCGGTCGAACGACGACAGTGAAGGACCCGGCGAAGTCGATGGAGTCCATTCTGCGTCGTCAAGCACTTCCCGAGGACGCCAGTATGCTCGCGAAGCTGACGTCCGGCATGAGCGTTGCACCAAAGCTCCAGTCGCTGCTAGACCAGGCCAATGTCAATTGGTCTGCTCCGAAGATGCTCGCCAATCAGGTGGGCATCGCCTGTGTCGCGATGTTCGGATTTCTCGTGCTGCAATACAACGCGCTGGTCGCGATGCTTGCAGCCTGCGCGGTGCTGTTCTTGCCCATCGCCGTTCTAAAGATGCGACGAACCCGGCGTATGAAACAGTTGACCACGCAGTTGCCGGATGTGTTCGAGATGATGGCGCAGGCGTTGCGCGCGGGGCACTCGTTGGCGAGTTCCCTGGAAGTGGTTCATGACCAACTTCCCGACCCGGTGTCCTCTGAGTTTGGACGCGTTTTTCACGAGCAAAACCTCGGAATCAAAATCGAAGACGCGCTGCTCTCGATGGCCGAACGTGTGGACTCTCTTGACGTGCGGTTTTTCGTAACGGCGGTCTTGATCCAGCGTCAAACGGGAGGCGACCTTGCCGAAGTGCTGGAGAAGATTGGTGGCGTCATTCGTGACCGCATAGAGCTTTTCGGAATGGTTCAAGGTTTGACTGCCGAGGGACGCCTGTCGGGCTGGGTGTTGTTCGCACTGCCGATGGTTGTGTTCGGCGCGACCAGCGTGCTCAACCCGGATTATGCGAACATGCTATTCACCGAAACGATCGGGAAGATCCTGCTCGTTGTCGCCGGTGGCATGCAGTTGATGGGACTAGCGATGATCCGATGGATCGTCAACATCAAGGTGTGAGTAACAAATCATGACTACGTTAATCCTAGTGGGTGTGATGGTGGTGGTCAGCGTGGGATTGATGGCGTACGCCGTCATGCCCAGCCGCAAGCAGGACCAGGAGACCATCGCCCGGCGCATGACCGGCAAGAGCGCCGATGCAGATGTCGGGCAAATCCAGGAGAAGGCGCGCGAGTCGGTGGCTGCCAAGTTGATGCAGCGCATCGCCCCACTCGCCGTCCGCCCGGTCATGCCCAAGAACGGCGCGGAGATGTGCAAGCTGCGCGTCAAGCTGGCGGCGGCCGGTTATCGAAAGGACACGTCACCCACGGTGTTCCTCGCCAGCAAGACCGTGTTAGCCGTCGCAGGCGGTGTGGCGGTTGCTGCCTATTCGATGGCCGGCGGGAACGGCGCGCAGTATGTGATGGGTGTCGCGTTATTCGGAGCATCGTTGGGATTCATGGCTCCTAACCTGTGGTTGTCCGGCGCTATGAAGAAACGTGGCGAACTCATTCGCAACGGCTTGCCTGATTCGCTTGATCTCATGGTGATTTCCGTCGAGGCGGGCTTGGCGTTGGACGGGGCGATTCAGCGTGTCGGTGACGAGATGAAGAACGTCCACGTCGAGTTGAGCGAGGAGTTTCAAATCGCCACGCGCGAGGTGCAGATGGGTATCCCGCGGAGCGAGGCGTTGGACAACCTGGCCGAACGAACCCAAATCGCCGAAATGAAGTCGCTCATCGCGATCGTCAATCAGGCGGAGAAATTCGGCACGAGCATCGCCAAAGCCCTGCGTCATCAAGCCGACGCCCTCCGCGTGAAACGACGGCAGGCGGCGGAAGAGCGTGCTCAAAAAACCGCGGTCAAGCTGATGGCGCCGCTGATTCTGTTCATCTTTCCGGCCATTTTCGTCGTACTGGTCGGGCCCGCTGCGCTGCGAATCATGGAAATCGCCAAGACCAACAACACGCTGTTCCCGTAACGGCGGTCGGGCGCTATCGATCATGGTGCAGTATTAAACGTGAAAGAGCGTCCCGGGTAATTCGGCGCCGAGCCACGGCGACACGACACAGACCGCTTGCCCGCGAGTCCCTCGATACGCGCACTTGTCGTTGCGTCGGCCGGCGTCTATTCTGGAATGAAAAGGGGTCGGTTGAACGACCGCACATCGTGGGTTTCGCAACGGCGTGGGCAGATATTGTCTCCGTCGTCCACCGAACGGCGAGTGAAGAATCATCGCGTGAGTGATCTGGGACACGCCCTTGGCACGATCTACGATGTCCTGTTCTCGGCGTTCGGGCCACAGCATTGGTGGCCGGGCGAGACTCGAACAGAGATGATCGTTGGCGCAATTCTCACCCAGAACACCGCTTGGACCAACGTGGAGCGCGCCATCGAACGGCTCAAACAGGCCGACTGCCTGACGTTGCCCGCGTTGGCGGCTGTTGACGTTGACGAGTTGGCCGACCTGATTCGCCCGTCCGGGACGTACCGCGTGAAGGCGGCGCGATTGAAGAGTTTTGTCACGTGGTTGACGAGGGCGTACGGCGCGGATCTGAACGCTATGTTCGCCACCGGGCCCGAACGACTTCGTCGGGCGTTGTTGGATGTGCCCGGCATCGGGCCGGAAACTGCGGACGCAATACTGCTGTACGCTGGCGGGGTGCCGACGTTCGTCGTGGATGCGTACACGCAACGAGTGTTGCGTCGCCACTTCCTGACTGACGCTCATGCGAGTTATGACGAAACCAAGAGCTTGTTCGAAACGCACCTACCACCAGACGCCAACGCGTTTGGTGAATTCCACGCGTTGCTTGTGGAACTGGGGAAACGGTATTGTCGGCCGAAGGCGCGTTGCGACGCTTGCCCGTTGTCGGACATGACACACGATTGTCAGCGATGAAGGCAGACGTAGCGTACTCAGCCTTGCTGCTTCTTTCGGATGATCAACAGTACGACGACTAACACCAAGAGAGCACCTGCGAGAATCCAGTTCATTACCGAACTCCTAATGAGCATCGTGA
>CAYQFV010000029.1:3136-30150 GCA_964416845.1 uncultured Phycisphaeraceae bacterium
TCCAAACCGTCACGTCTCGTGAACAAACCGGGTCTTGCCGAGTGAAGGCGCGTAGTGCGACGGCGAGTCGTGCGTCATTCCGATCGTCACGCGTCGTGTTTTGGTATCATGATGCGTAGTGTGTCGCAGACCGCCCCGCCGGAGACGATTAGCTCGTCGATCTCTCGAATCGCCCGTTGTTGGCCAGGCCAATGCAGCTGTTCGACCGCCTCGGCGCGTGGAAGCCATTGGTATTGATCGTGTTCATCGTTGAGGATCGGCGTTGCTTTCTCTTCGACACGGGCGACCAGGGCAGCGCAGAGGTGAATCTCATCCGACGAGGCGACGAAGAACGTGTTGACCGATTCCAATCGGTACAGTTCGATTGGCGACAGTTGCGTCTCTTCGTTCAACTCGCGCAGGGCGCCGTCGACGGCAGATTCGTTCGTGCGGAGATGTCCGTACACGCTATGCCAAGTCCCATCCAACGAGAACGACGACCGGCGACGCAGCACGAGGAACTCCGGCGATTCTCCAACCATGCGGAAGACGTGGACCTCGACGATATTGCTGACGATTGCGGGCATGCTCTTGAATCATCTCGCGCGGCGGCCTACGAACACGTTCCCCGGCTTCTGGGCGATCAGCCCCTTCATCTGCAGCTTGGTCAACGCCGAAGCGATTTTCGCAGCAGACAGGTCTGTGTGGTTGCAGAGGTACTCGAGCGTTGTCTCCTCGCCTTGGACGATGTCTATGATCGCGCGTTCCTCGGCCGACAGTTCCGGCATCGGCGGCAATTCAGTCGACGGGGTGTGTTCGCTGTCGGTCGAAGACGGACGGAGCAGTCGACCCGCCTCGCCGAGTTCATCGAGAATATCGTCGAGGCAGGTGACCAGCTTCCCACCGCCGTCGCGAATCAACGCGTTCGTTCCCGCCGCCACGGGATTCGACACCAGCCCGGGCAGGACGAACACCTCTCGATTGTACTCGGTGGCGAGACGTGCGGAGATCAACGCGCCGCTACGCTCGGCTGCCTCCACCACCAAAACGCCCAGCGCCGACCCGACGATGATTCGGTTGCGAGGCGGAAAATTACTGCTATCCGGCGGCGTGTCCATCGGCAGCGCCGACATCAGCGCGCCGCTACGTTCGATCTGCAGCGCCAGTTCGGCGTGCTCGGGCGGATAGAGATGGGCCAACCCGCACCCCAGCACGGCGATGGTACGTCCACCAGCCGCAAGCGCCCCGCGGTGCGCAGCCGCGTCCGCTCCGCGAGCCATTCCCGAAATCACAGTGAAACCCGCACCTGCAATCAGCGCCCCGAATCGCTCCGCCTGTTCCAGCCCATATCGCGTGCAACGTCTCGAGCCCACCACCGCGACGGCGAGTGCGTCCTGTTCGTCGAGGTGGCCACGGACATAGAGGCACATCGGTGGATCGTGAATGTACTTCAGGAGGGGTGGGTATGATTCATCTTCGCGACAGATAATCCGCACACCGTACTTGCTCGCCAGGGCTATTTCATCTTCGTACGATTCATCGCTACGGGCGCGTCGGATTGCCTCAGCGCGATCACGCCCCACGTTCTCCACCCGTTGCAACGCTTCGATGGACGCATCAAACACCGCGTCGATGGTGCCGAAATGTTCGATCAACCGCTGAATACAAACCGGCCCTACATTGTGTGCGCTCTGCAACCGCAAATACTTCAGCGCTATCGACGATGTGGTTGACTGAGGCGATGTTGCCATTGAATCTGATCCGCCGGGCCGACTGACGAAATCGCATCATACGCGATGGGCTCACTGCGTACACTGCGGCAGTTGCGAAATCTGCGGGCGCAAGTTATCCGACACTGTGCGAATCGTCTCGCACCAGTTCAACCGTCAGACGCAGATCGTCAATTCGCACCTCCGCGTGATTGGATGCTCCGCCCAACGGGTCGCTGCCGATCGAAGTGGCCAGTGTTTCGCGAGCGATCTGATCGCCGAACGCCTCCGCGGCTTCGAGCAGCAATGGGGCGTCGGTGATCAATCCTAGAACGATTCGATCCTCGACATTCAATCCTGACGACTTTCGCAAGTTCTGCACGTGTCGAACGATGTCCCGGGCAAGTCCCTCGAGCTTGAGCTCTTTCGACACCCGCTTGTCGATCAGGATGATCGTCCCTGCATTCTCTTCAGCCGCCCAATCGTCGCCGTACGTTTTTTCCACGATGATATCGCTTGCGTCCAAGGTCACCGTTCGATCGTCGATCGCCACGGTCACGTCCGACGCGCGCTGCACCAGTGCGGAGATCGCGACAGCGTCCGCCGCCTGAAGCGCCTTGTTGACCGCCGCAGCGTCTTTACCAAACTTCGGACCGCAAACTTTCATGTTCGCCCGCACCGTGACGGTGCACTCACTCGAAAGGTCGTCTTCGATCAGCACGTTTTTAACATTCAACTCGTCGAGCAGGTGATCGCGAAATTGTGACACGGCTTCGCGCTCTACGTCGCTGGCGCATTGAATCCGCAGCGACGCCAGCGGCTGGCGAATCTTGAGCTTCGACGCAGTTCGTGCCGCCCGCGCCATCGAAACAACCCGAAGCAGCCGATCCATTTTTTGGGAAATCGTCGGATCATTTCGTGCAGGGTCAACCTGGGAAAACGGGCAGTGGTGCACGCTGGCGGGTGAGCCAGGAATCTGTCGGGCCACCAGGTTTTGATACAGCGACTCTGCCAGAAATGGAATGATCGGGGCCATCAACTGCGTCAGTGTCGTCAAGGTATCGTACAACGTCTGATACGCCGCCAGCTTGTCGTCCGACCAGTCGCTCTTCCAAAAACGTCGCCGCGATCGGCGCACGTACCAGTTGCTCAGATTGTCGATGAATCGCTCCGCCCGCTCGCAAAACACAGCCGGCGTGTATCCGCCGTACGCCCGCTCCGCAACGTCCACCAACTCCTGCAAGTCGGCGAGAATCCACCGATCCAAGTCGGTGCGACGGTCGAGCGGCAATGACGCCGAAGCAGGGTCGAAGCCGTCCAAGCGGGCGTAGTTGCAAAAGAATAGATACGTGTTCCACAAAGGGCGCATCGTTTTGTTGCGCACTTCGTCTGTGTGAATCGGACCAAACGCGAGATTCCGCTCTGGGGAATGCCTGCAGAACATCCATCGCATCACGTCCACACCGATTTCGTCCGCTGCCTTGTTGAACTCGATCGCGTTGCCCTTGGACTTGTGCATCTCTTCCATGTTGTCGTCCAGCACCAGTCCGTGCCCCAATAGCGTCTCGAACGGCGCGCGATCCACCATCATCGTGCTGACGGCGAGCAGTGCATAGAACCAGTTGCGGAATTGCCCGGGCAGCGCTTCGACCACAAAGGCCGGCGGAAACCACTGCTCCCAATGCTCGCGATCATTGAAGTAGCCCATCGTCGAGAACGGGACGATGCTGGCATCCAGCCACGGGTTGCCCACGTCCGAGACGCGCGACACCTCATCGTGACCACACCCCCCGCAGCGAATCTTGACCACGTCAATCCAGGGGCGGTGTGGCGATTGGCCTTCAAATTCGTCCCACCCGCTGACCGCCCGCGCTCGCAGTTCGTCCTTCGATCCGATCACCTCGAACCGACCGCACCGGTCGCACTCCCAGATCGGCAGCGCCAGTCCCCAATACCGCTTCTTGCTGATCATCCAGTCGCCCATGTTTCGCAGCCAGTCCAGTTCCCGCTCTTGCCCCCACGCGGGAATCCATCGCGCACCACGGGTCGATTCCATGATGCGGTTTCGCCATGACATGTTGATGTACCATTCATCCACCAGGCGATACACCAACTCCTCCTTGCACCGCCAGCAATGCGGGTAACGATGCACGTACCGCTCCCGGGCGACCAGCAGATCACGCTCCTTCAAATCAGCGATGATGTCGTCGGCGACGCCGCCAAAATGACGCCCACTCAACGCGCCGAAGCCGTCGATGAAGACGCCGCTTTCGTCCAGCGGTGCAATCGACGGCAGACCCAGTTCCTTACCCAGGCGGAAGTCTTCGCTGCCGCATCCCGGTGCAATGTGAACGATTCCCGACCCTTCCGACTCGGTCACCATCTCCCATGCGATGACTTTGTGCTCGTTGCGCGCGCACGTCGCCCCATCAAGATGATCGAAAGGTCCCGTGTACGGCCGATCGACCAACGTCTTGCCGCTCACCTCAGCAAGCACCTCGAACCCGCCGGCGTTCTTGAAAATCGCCTGAATCGACATCAGGCTCGGCAGGTTCTTGCCAGTAGCCCCCTCGACCGGCTGCTTGCGGGCTGATTCAAAATTCGCCTTGCCGACGTAATAGACCCAATCCCCGCACTTCACCCGTAGATAGGTCATATCGGGCTTGACCGCGGCAGCCACGTTGGACGTGAGCGTCCACGGCGTGGTCGTCCAAACCAGCAACGCCTCGCCCGGGCAATCCGTCAGCGGAAGACGCACGAACACCGACACGTGCTCGGCGTTGCGGTAGCCTTCGTTCATCTCCATCTGGCTAATGCCCGTACCGCACCGCGGACACCATGGCATGACGTCGGCGCCTTTATATAGGTACCCTTGCTCGTGACACTTCTTCAAGAACTGCCAAATGCCGTAGTTGTTCACCGATGACATCGTGTAATACGAGTTGTCCCAGTCCATCCAATAACCCAGCCGCTTGCTCTGCTCGGTCTGGATGTCCGCGTAACGTTGGGCTCTCGCCTTGCACTCCGCCACAAACTTGTCGATCCCGTATGTCTCGATGTCCTTCTTGTTGGTGAAGCCGTGTTCTTTCTCAACCTCAACCTCGATCCACAATCCCTGGCAGTCGAACCCGTTCTGGTACCGCATGTCGTGGCCTTTGGCGGCGTGGTATCGGTGGAACACATCTTTGTAGGTTCGCCCCCAAGCGTGATGAACGCCCATCGGGTTGTTTGCCGTAATCGGGCCGTCAAGAAACGACCATTTCTCCTGACCGCGGTTTTTCGTTCGGAGCGTTTCAAACGCGCGCGTTTCCTCCCAAAACGAGAGAATCTCACGCTCCAGCGCTGGAAAATCCGGTTTCGGGTCAATCTTGTCGAACGCCATCTATCACTCCTCGATCGGTGGATCGCGCATCACACGCACGTCGTGGGCAGCATCGAAGCGGCCACTATAAAGACAATAACCAACATCGTGAACCCTTCTGGCCCGCCCCAAGGCCGCCGGCGTGCGGATCGAGCTTCACCACCGGGCTGGTCGTACCGATAAAACACGCGAAAGAGTCTGGTCATCGCTCGCCTGATCCCGACGGGCAGGTGCCGGCTCGCCTCGAAACGCTACGACCGTGAGATGTCGCCATGAATGACCGGATTCTGCTCGTCAATCCGCCCGCGCAGGTTGTACGAGAATGTTATGACGAGCCGAACTATCCGGCCATCGGCATAGCTTACATAGCAGGGTACCTGCAATCCCACGGCTACTCGCCGGCGGTGATCGACGCAAAACTTGCGCGAAAGACCGTAAAGAGCACGATCGACGACATCATCGCGTTTCAGCCGCGAATCCTAGGCTTGACGGCGATGACCCACATGATCGCCACGACGGCGAGCATCGCTCGTGCTGTCAAGGCGGCATGTCCTGATACGATTGTCGTGCTCGGCGGGTTCCACGCCAGCTTCCTTCCAGAACAGACGCTGCGAGAGTTCCCCATTTTCGACTTTCTGATCGTCGGCGAAGGTGAGATGGCCTTTCTCAACTTTTGCCGTCGCGTTCTGGCGGGGGGCGATCCTTCGGATATCCAGGGGGTCGCCGGTAGAACAACCGGGGCGAACGGCGAGACCCAAGCGGTTCGCCTCAACGGTCGTGGTCCCATCCCCGACGATCTTGACGAACTCGGGTGGCCTGCGTGGGACCTCTTTCCCAAGGCAGAGATGTATCCCATCATGACTCAGCGCGGCTGCCCGTTCGGTTGCAATTTCTGTAGCCGTCCCTACGGCAGAACGCTGCGACAGCGGAGCCCGGAGCACATCGTTGGGGAATTGACACGAAGCGTTGAACGGTTTGACTGTCGGGCCGTCGACTTTTACGACGAGACCTTCACCGTTCGCAAGACCTACGTCGCCGATGTCTGCGCCGCCATCGTCGCAGCCGGGCTTCACAAGAAACTCAGATTCTGGTCCTACGTTCACGCCAACACGATTGATGTTCCGACCGCCAAGCTGATGAAAAACGCAGGTTTTGCGGAGGTTGGATTCGGCGTCGAAAGCGGCAACCCCACGATCATGCGCGCCATGAAAAAAGGCGTGAATCGTGAGGATGTCATCCGAGCCGCCGAAGTCTTCCGAACCGCCCGCCTGAAGTTCGCCGCCTACTTCATTATCGGACATCCGCACGAGACCAAGAAAACCGTCTTGGACAGCATTGATCTGGCTGCAAAACTCAATCCCGATTCGGTGGCCTTCGGGATCATGACCCCGTACCCCGGCACCGAGGTGTGGGAGCAGGCGATTCGGGGGCAGGGGGGGTACAAGATGCTCAGCATGAATTGGGAGGACTTCAACAAGCAGACCGGCTCGGCGCTGGAGCTTGACGACTTGTCCAGAAGGCAGATGGAGTACTTGCAGCTTCGGGGCTACCTGACGGTCTACCTTCGCAACTGGCGGTTTCGCGAGATGTTCGACGCGATCTGGTCCAACCGGCGACGCATCGTCTTTATCCTCGGGAAACTCCTGCGACGTACCAGCAAGACCGCGTCGTCATCATGGCTGGACGGGACCGGCAAACGGCCGATCCTGTTGAATTGATGGTCGACGTTCGATCGAACAGTCACGCGATCCTGTTCAGTGTGAACTCAGACCACATCGCGTTACGTCCGATAGTTCAGTAGTCGAGGCTTCCACGGAGTCGGGTCATGGTTCGGGCTGGTGAAATTGAACACGGCGTGTTGATCGCCGACAACGCCGAAGCGATTTGGAGTTGGTCGTCGCCCGCCGGCCGGCATCGTGCCCGTCGACGGGCGGACGTGATCATGCGCGCGGTGAAACTTCGCTCTGCCGATCGCGTGTTGGAGCTTGGCTGTGGAACGGGGTTGTTCACCCAGAAGTTTGCCAAAGCAGGTTGTCGCATCGACGCCGTGGACGTGTCGCTGCCGCTGCTGGAACAAGCACGGTCAAAAACGTTCGATTCGCCCGTCACGTTTCGCCTCGACGACGCCGAGGAGCTTTCCTTCAAGGATGCGTCGTTCGATGTGGTGATCGGTTCTAGCGTACTGCATCATCTTGATGTGTCGATCGCTCTGCCCGAGATTCGTCGCGTGCTCAAGCCCGGCGGCAGGATGGCCTTCGCCGAGCCCAACATGATGAATCCGCAAATCGCCATGCAACGAAAAGTGCCGCTCCTGCGACGACTCGCGGGCGAAAGCCCGGAAGAAACCGCATTCATCCGCTGGAGAATCGATCAACAACTACGCGATGCGGGATTCGGCGACGTAAGAATCCGGCCGTTCGATTTTCTGCACCCCGCCGTGCCGAGACCGCTCATACCCGTGGTCAAGGCGGTCGGCGGAACGTTCGAGCGATTGCCCGGGCTAAGAGAAATCGCCGGGTCTCTCATCATCAGCGGCAAGCGAGCTGATGTGTCCATTCATGCCGAGGTGACGTCTTAATGAGTGCATCCACGCGCCCAATCTGGTTGCTGCTGGACCCGCCGTCTGAACAAGGCTACGCGCGGCGGGGCTCTTTGCGCGAGAAATCCAACGCTCCCGAAGCGCCGTTTCCCAGCATCGACTTGATCCTCCTTTCCGGAGCGGTTGCCGAGGCTGGTTTTGAACCGCGATACCTCGACGCCCAAGTCAAGCGCATGAGTTGGCGGGGTGTGGCCGACGCGTGTCGAAGACTCCGACCATGCGGCATTGTGTCCCTATTGACGTCCAGCCGCACGGACGACGAATTGGAGAAGCTTCGCGAACTTCGCGAAGCTGTCTCGAATGCGCCCCTCTATGCCGTGGGAACCGTTCACACGATACTGAATCCTGTTCGCGGTCGGGAGATTCTTGAGCGACATCGCTGGCTTGATGGCATTGTCCTCAACATCGCCGAGAACAATTTCTCGTCGATCATCACCGACGATCAGTGCACGCCGCAAAACGTTGCGGTCCGTCGCGGCGACGACATCATCGTGCCGGCGCTCTCGGTCAACTACGGCCGGGATTTACGGATGCCCACGCCGAAGCATGCCGTGTTCAAGGATGCCCGCTACTTCTTCCCCCAAAGCAAACGAACGCCGGTCACGTGCGTTCAGATGAGCTTCGGGTGCCCATACACCTGCGAGTTCTGCCTCGACAACGCGGTCTACCGAAAAATGCTCTATCGCAACGTCGACGACGTGGTGGCGGAGTTGGTCGACGTTGACCGGAGCGGCTTTCGCGAAGTCTATTTCAAAGACCTGACCTTCGGTCTCAACAAAGCCATCACCACCGAGTTCCTCGAAAAACTCGCCGCGAAACGTCTGGGGCTTCGCTGGCTGTGCACGACCAGAGTGGACGTAGCCACCAACCGCTTGTTGCGTTTGATGAAGAACGCCGGGTGCTACGGGATTGAATTCGGCGTCGAGAGTGGATCGCGTCACCGTCGTGCCAAGAACGGTAAACCGATCGACGACGATGCAATTCGTGTCGTGTTCCGTCGGTGTCGAGCCCTCGGGCTGGAAACCACCGCGTTCGTGATGATCGGATTCGAGGACGAGACCGAGAAAGAAATCCGTCAAACGATGCGTTTCATCGAATCGATCGACCCCACGTACGTGTCGTACAACATTGTTAACGCCCTCGCTGGAACCCCGTTGGAAGCAAGAGCCCGGCGCGAAGGATTCCTGCGCGGCGACGTGAGCGACCATTCGTATGCCCACAGCAACATCCGGCACAAGTACTTGACGCTCGAACAACTCGAAGCGTTGCACGCCGAGGCGACCCGGTCGTTCTACCGCCGACCGTCGGCGATGGCCAAACGATTGCTCCGCCTCGAGAGTGTCTTCGAACTGCGCAAGCTCGCCAAACTGTGTCGCGTCGCGCTCTGACATTGTTTCGCGATCGCGCTGCCGGCGTCGTTGGCGATGACAAGAAGCAAACCGCGCCTGTGCAGCAAAGGTCGGCGCGCACGACGCAGAGCACGCGGGCAAGCTGAAGTGGTCAACCCAATGCCGATTCGTTCCATACCGCGACATCAACTTGAGACCACCAGCGGCGATTATCTACGCATGACGGCTGCGCTCGCGGGGTTTGCAAATCGTCATGCCCGCGTTCGTGAATTCGAATCTCGGTTCGCAGACTTCGTCGGTTGCGACCATGCGATTGCGCTCTCATCGGGTCGGCAGGCGCTTCACCTGGTGCTCAAGCACCTGGACCTGCCGCCTCAGTCAGAGGCGATCATTCCTGCGTTCAATTACTTCGCGGTCGTGGAGCGATTCCTGCACCTTGGCCTCATTCCGCGGTTTGCCGACGTTCGCCGACAAGACCTCAACATTGACGTCGCGGCAGTCCGACGACTCGCTACACCCAAGACCCGCGTGGTCCTCGCGACCCACATGTTCGGCCATCCGTGCGATATGGACGCTCTGGTTCACCTCGCGGACCGAAACGATGCCGTGCTCATCGAAGATTGCGCCCACGCGCTGGGCACGCGGTACCGAGACCGACACATCGGAACGTTTGGCCGGGCGGGCATCTTCAGCCTCAGCGTGATGAAACTCGTTACGGCGTTCGGGGGCGGTGTCGTCACGACCAACGATGCAGCGCTCGCTGAGAGAATCCGCCACGACCTGGCGATCCACCAGGGGCGATCCGCGATCGGGTCTCGCCTGCGCACGTTCGCCAAAGGTGCTCTGCTCGACGCAGGCACGCGAACGCTGCCGTTCAGCCTGATCGCCGGACCAGCGCTTCGAATCGCCCGGACGTTCAAGCCCGACATCCAACAGCGACTGATGACCGAGCGGCCGCACCGTGTGACGCGGTGGCGTGATGATACGATTGAATGCTTCCACGCGTTTCAGGCGACCTTGGGTTTGTCACAGATCGCGCGCGCTCGCCACATTGTTGATCGCCGTCGACTCGTGAGCGCGTGGCTGGATGAAGGTCTTTGCAACGTTCGCTCGGTCGAAACGCTTCGGACTGATATCGCCGGACGCAGCAATGGCATGTATTACGGCATTCTGGTTGATCAGCCGGAGGCGCTTGCCGCCCATCTGTTCGCCCGCGGCATCGACTCGGAAACGTCTGAATACCTCAACTGTGCGGAAATGGACATCTACGGCAACTACGCGCAACCTTGCCCAGTCGCCGAGTCAGTGCAGCGACGAATACTCCGGCTTCCCAACCACCCGCGAATGACCAAGGCGGATGCGGACAGAATCGTCGCCGCCGTGCAATCGTTCGAACAATCAGCCGCGACGCACGATGTGTGCGCCGGCGCTTTGGGGTGGCCTTTTTTATGAGTGACGCTTCTCTGGCACTCCCCGTCACGTCCCTCAAGAGTCCGCTGTCTCCGGAACGATCTTTGCAATCTGCGTGCGGGTGTACTGCGTCGAAATTCGACGCGACCGAAATCCGACTTGCCACCGAACGAGACATTTCACGTTTGGTCGACATTCACACCGAAAGCTTGCCAGAAGATTTTCTCGTCAGACTGGGGAGACCGTTTCTCCTACACGTGTTCTTCCCAACGCTGCTTGCCTCGCCGCACACCAACGTGTACGTGGCGAAGATGGGCCAAGAACCGGCGGGCTTCATCATCACGCGCGTCGGTTTCACCGGGTTCATTGGCGAAATGCTCACCTCGAGACCGGCCCGCTTCATCTCAACATGCGCGGCGGCTTTGGTGCGTCGCCCAACCCTGCTGGGCGATGTCGTATCCATTCTAGCGCAGTTGCGGCAGCGAAGCGGGCGGCCTCCGCGCGAAGCGATGGCTGAACTGTTCCTGCTTGCCGTCGCACCGTTCGCTCGGCGACGCGGCGTCGGACGGGCTCTGATCGAACGCAGCGCCGCCGACCTTTCTGCCGGAGGAATTCGCACCTACACCGTGCTACTTCACGCCGACAACGCCGCAGCCGATGCCACGTACGCGGCAGCCGGTTTCACCGAACGCGCCGTTCATCAGTTCGGTCGCAGCAGGTGGCGACAGCGCGAGCGGCCGCTTGCGACGGGCGAGGCGGCGGGCTGACCTCCAACCCCGGCGGCGATCGGATGGCCGCTGAACGTCATCTACACGCCCATGCTGCGTTGTGGTTCGATTGAGGTGCGCTACTCGAAGGCTGTTCGACCGGGCGCTGTCAGGTTTCGTTCGCCGTGTCTGACGGTGATGAACAGCCGCGATCGTTTCGAACCATGTCGGTCCATGGACGCAGCGACGCGGCGCACTGCCGCTCTGCCAAGCCTGCAAACTTCAGCATCCACAAATCGAGACGCTTCGAATCCTGGCGACCCTCGATGCGCGGCAGGAATTCAGCCATTTGGACATCCGGGTCGAGCAGCGCTTCGTACAGCGTTTCCGACTCCTCGCCTGGCGAAGATTCGAACAGATAACGAACGGTCAACTCCTCCATTGCATACCGTTGCACGCCCATCGGGCCGAGTTGAAACGTCAACGCGTCGGCGCTCGCGATAATGCCCAACCGCCCAGGCCAGATCGACATCAGCAGCCATCGCAATCCCGAGATGACCAGTGCAACGCCGACCAGCGCGACGGGCGCTAGAACGGCTGCCAGGGCGTACTCGGTGATTCGGTTCGAGACGCCGGACGGAGTGAAGTTCAGTCCGCGCAGCGCCCGCATGCTCAGAAACGCCATCGCCGCCCCAGGTCCGATCCGCAAGGCTGCTCGTTCCCACGCGCGACCTCGCGAAACCGGAATGGTCACCACGACTGGATTATCGGTCCTAACGCTCATTTTGGGGCTTCGTCGTTGCGTCCCATCACCGGCTCGCTGACATCATCGTCGATGGTTGGTCGATGACAAGCGAGTCTCTCGCGCGTGTCGCAGGCCGCGAATTCTGTTGACTCCACCGGGGCAAGATGCGTACGATCGATGTAGACCAATAAGTCCGCTGTATTGGTTAATTGAGGCGTTTCCCAGGCTGGGGACCTACTATTGGCATCTCGATGAACCACGAGCCCCAACGACCCTGCCAGCACTCCAACCATCACACTCTCGGCGCTCGGCTTCTCGCCGATGTGAGGCCGCTGATTGTGGAGGGCGACGAACGGGCGCTGGCTCGTTGCTTGCGATTGAAATGGTCCGTCGGCGAACTCGCCGAACTTGTTCACGCGACCGATCCCGAAGTTGGTCAGGCGGCTGTTCAGTCCCTCGGTATCCTGGGCGGCTGCGCGAGCGTTCTGCCGCTGGTCGGCGCGCTACAACATGCTGACCGAATGGTCTGGTCCGCCGCCGAAGATTCTCTGTGGCGATTGTGGTTCAGTGCGTCTGGCGTTGGCGCGAGACGCAAGCTCGTGCGCGCGGTGGAATTGACCCGTGAAGGTCGGTACGCAGCCTCGTTGGCCGTCCTGGATGATCTCATTGAGAGGGAGCCCGATTTCTCCGAAGCGCACCACCAACAGGCGATCGCACACCATCTGCAGGGCGATCAAGAGCTAGCTGTTATCAAGTACGCCCGTGCCGCCAGTTTGAACACGTGTCACTTCGGCGCCTTCGCCGGGGCCGGCCGCGCCCACGCCGATCTGGGTCAATGGACTGAAGCGATGGCATCTTATCGGCGCGTGCTCCAGTTGCATCCCCGGATGGAAGGAATTCGTCAGTCGATACGCAAGATTCACGCCATGCAAGGCTTTGGTGCCCCCGTCACCTGAGATGTATTGACGTTGGCGGACGGCGGTTCCGCGCCTGGGGCTCTTCGATCGAGTTGTACATCGAGGCGAGTTGCCACGTGGTGACATGTCACACCGCGACGCGCCGGTTGTACAGAAACCATTCCAACAGCGACACGATCAATAGCCCTACCACGAACCATGGCCACAAGGCTTCGTTCACGAGAATCTCGCCGCGCGACGACGCGATCGCATTGGTGCCGATGCGAAACTCGTCTTTGGGGCGAACGCGACTTTCCGTGTCGTCAAAGAGATTGACCGCGAACAGCCGTTCTCGTTCGTTGGCCGGTACGACCTCATAGGTGCCCACCAGCCGCGTTCTCGCATACGTCGCGATGGGCAAGCCGCCGGTTGGTACGGTGTCTCGCTGACCGTCGGGACGCCTGACGACGATCTTCTCGGTGTCGGTCGGGACTGATATCGAATTCGGCTGTCCCGGGCGAAGGCCTGCTGATCCGCCGGTGCGAACGCTTGACGAGAGATATCCGATGGCATCGACGTTGAAGAGCACCAGATCCCATCGCAGCACCCAGTCGGTGGCGAACGGGAACGCGCAGATTAAATGTTGACTGCCGTTGTGCGTGAAGTATGCCAACGGCGTGGAGTCCTCACCCTCGCCTTCGATCAGACGAATCGCGCCGTCGGGAAGATTCAACCGCTTCCACTCAAAAATGTTCAACGTTCCGACCGCCACGTGTCGCAAAATGGGATGGTTCTCGTCCCAGTCGATGATGGCTTCGTCGTCAACGGTTCCCAGTTTTTCCACGCCCTCCACCAGCGGAACCGCATCCCAATACATATAGTTCCCGACGGGCAGCCGGGCGGAATCGTGGCGGTCGAAGATCACGACATCGAACCGCGATCGCCCGCGATCTGCGATACGATCCACCGGCGCGTTTTCGTACTCCTCAGGCCCCATGATGGACAGGTCCACGTTGATGTTTGCGAGCAACCGCTCGAGCAAGAAGTTGCCGCTCGTCACAAGCAGCACGCTGACCCGTCTGGGCGGTGGAAGGATCGCCCACGCTCGATCGTCCGCGCCGAGCGCATCGTCGACCGAGAGTCGCACTTCGACAACACCTTCCTCCTCCGTTTCAATCGCGTCGAATGCCACCGATGCGACGCTTCCCGGCAGCGGCAGGTCCGTCTCACCGATTTCGCCCACTCGCTCGCCGTTCTCATCTTCAGTCTTCGGTTCGTCCGCAGTGACGCCTGCTGTCAGTTCGACCGATTGAACGTCCACCGGATCGCGATTGATGTAGAGGGTTGCATCGAAGCTGACCGGTTTCGACGAGAAATTCCGCACCGTCGCAAAGACCTGCACGATCTCGGGACGTTCGTAGTTTCGCTCCGCGTCCATCGCCAGAATGCCGACGTTGTCATCCCGCTCGCCGATGATCACCACTTCCATTCCGGACAGGTCCAGCCGTTGGGGCGAGAGTTCCTCGCTGTCCGCCACGCGCCCATCCGTGAACACCACGACGCTCGCAGATGCCTCGTTCGAGCGCACTTCGATGTCCGAGCCTGCCGTCGGACCACCGATGATCATGTTTTGGGAATGGGCTTCCGCCAGCGACACCGCTTCCGCCAGCGACGAGGTGCTTTGGGTTTGCTCGATCTCGTCGATGCGGCGATCGAGCGCGTCGCGGTCGGTGTCGAACGAGGACACCATGGTCGCGCGATCACAAAACGCAATCACCATCGCGCGGCTGCGATCGTCCATCGCGTCGATCATCTTCCTCGCTTCACGCTTCGCGATGTCGAGTCGCGTGTGTCCGTTCCGCTCCATCACCGACATGGAGGCTGACTGATCGATCATCACAATAAGCGTATCGTTGTGCTGCTTCTCGCGCGTGATCATCGGCTTGCCCAGCGCGATGGCTGCCAGCACCAGCACGAGCAACTGCAGCAACAGTAGCCAACTGCTCTTCAAGCGTTGAAACGGAGCGTTGACGTGGAGATCTTCGATCGCCTTTTTCCACAACAGCGTCGAGGATATGGGCATGACGCTGCGGCGAAGTTTCAGGAAGTACAGCGCGATCAACGGCGGAATCGTCAGCGCTGAGGCAATCGCGATCGAAGATGCGGACAAAAACTGCATCAGCACCAACCTCCAACCCAAGACGACATTCGCCGTGTTCGACCCGTCATCGCACCAGCCCTCGCTGACGCAGGTACTTGAGCACCAGTTGATCGAAGCTCACATCCGTGCTCGTAAACAGATACGTCACGCCCCGCCGCGTGCAGAAATCACGCAACCCCCCGCAGTACGCCCGAAGATTGTCCTTGTACTTCGCCAGAAGCGCGCGGCTGATGGTGACCTCCGCCACGTCGTCGTCCTCGACGTCCTTGAGCTGCAAATCGCCCATTAGCTGAGGGTTGATTTCCTCAGGCGACAACACCTGAATCACGTACACGTCCAGGTCGCGACCCAGCAAATACCGAAGCCCCTGCTCGTATCCTCCCTTGTCGAAGAAATCGCCCAGCACGATGACCACGCCTCGCTGAGGGTGTCGAATCGCGTACGTTTTGCACGCGGCAGCCAGATTGCTCGCCGGGGAATACTCCAGCCCTTCCAAGAATTCGAACACCCGCCGTGCGCTCCGCCGACCGCGCATCCCGGTCAGTTCGTCCGTCAAACCGTTCGCGTAGGCATAGAGGCTGACCCGGTCGTGGTTGCTCAGCCCGATGTACGCCAGCGCCGCCGCCACCTTGCGAACATAAACCCCCTTGTTGGGCGTGCCGAGGTCCATGCTCTTGGACGCGTCGAGGATGAAACTGACGTGCAGGTCTTCCTCCTGCAAGAACAGTTTGATGAACAGGCGGTCCAGCCGAGCGTAGATGTTCCAGTCCAAAAATCGCAAGTCGTCGCCCACGGTGTAGTTGCGATGGTCCGCAAACTCGGCTGACTCGCCCCGCCGCTTACTGCGACGTTCACCGCGAATCTTGCCAGCAAAGATCTTCCGACTCATCAACTCGAGCTTGTCGAGCTTGCTCATGAATTCCGGATCGATCAACGGTTCGGTTGTGGACGCCTTCGCCATACCGGTCACCAGCCCTTCAACGAACTGCTTCCAATGCTACGCGACCGCCTGCGACATGGTCGGTGTGGCTTCGACGATCTTTTCGAGCAGGTCGTCCACGCTCACGCCTTCAGCCTCACCCTCGAAGTTCAACAACACGCGATGACGCATCGCGGGGGCGTAAATCTTCACCACGTCGGAGAAGCTCGTATTGAACCGCCCGTCGAGCATGGCTGACAGCTTCGCGCCCAGCGTCAGCGCCTGCGCAGCCCGCGGACTCGCGCCCCAGCGGACGAACTGATTCGTGATCTCCACGGCGAACGGTCCTTGTGGATGGGTCGCCATGGTTAGACGGAGCACATAGTCCTGAACGTGCGGTGCCATCACAATGCGACGGACCAGCGCTTGAGCTTTCAAGATCTCCTCGCCGGTCATCACCTTCTTGACGTCAGGACGATAGCCCGTTGTCGTGCGATCCAAGATGGTCTTGAGTTCGTCCTTCGACGAATAGTCAGCCACCAGCTTGAACAGAAATCGGTCTAGCTGGGCTTCGGGCAACGGATACGTGCCTTCCTGCTCGATCGGGTTCTGTGTGGCCATCACGAAGAACGGCTCTTTCAGCGTGTACCGATTCCTCCCCACCGTGATGGTGTGCTCCTGCATCGCTTCGAGCATGGCAGACTGCGTTTTCGGCGTCGCACGATTGATTTCGTCGGCCAGAAGAATCTGCGAGAAGATCGGCCCGCGTTGAAACTCGAACGATCGTTTCCCGGTGGTCGGATCTTCGGCGATGATGTTCGTGCCGATGATGTCGGCCGGCATGAGGTCGGGCGTGAACTGAATCCGCGAAAAATCCAAATCCACCGCCTCTGCGAGCGTGCGGATGAGGTACGTCTTGCCAAGTCCCGGAACGCCCTCGAGCAACACGTGCCCGCCGACGAACAGCGCGATCAACACGCCCTCCACCACATCGTCGTGGCCAACAATCGCCTTGCCGATCTCATTGCGCACTTCCGAAAACTTGCCGCGGAACTCTTTGGTTGCTTGTTCCACCGCGGGATCTATTGCACCGGCCATGGTTCGCTCCTGTCTGTCGCTGTGACTGCCTGCATCAGTTCAGTGTCCGCATTGTCACGCGTTCGTGTCATCTTTATCCTTTTGAGTACGGCGCTTCGCACGCAGCAAGCGCGATGTTGTCGCCTCCTTGGGCTCGTCCGCGTCCTTGGTTTCCTTGGACGCGCTCTTGGGTTTCTTCGGCCCGGTCGACGTCGCCTTCGCCCCGCCGAGTAGTTCATCCATCGACTTTTCCGAATCACCCGTGCCACCGTCACCCGCCTCGAAACGCGCCTTCCGGTCGGCAGCAGTCTCGTCTGCGTCCGGCTGCGAGGTCATCGCAGTCTTGGTCAGGTCCGGCGGTTGTCCGTCCCGAACACGGTCCTTCACGGACTTGAGTTGCGCAAGCGACGCCGTCGCCCGCTCGCCCGTTCGGCCCAACGTCACAACGGTGTGCGTCAACCAATCGAACAGCAGCCCGATGTAGCGGAACCGAATGGACCAACCGATCAGTTCTCCCAGCAACAACGCCCCCAAAACGCCCCACCACGTCGTATGGATCACGCCGAGACCGAAGAGGACGACGACGTCGAGCAACACTTCGCAGACGATTGAGAAGGCCAGCCAATTCGCCAGGCGACGACAGGAGACATCCAGGAGAAACAATGGCAGCAACAACCAAGCCAGCATCCAGTTCCACGCCGGCTGTCTCGACAACGTTGGGGGAAGGTCGTGGTCGAAAACCCCGTCCGTGTCGGCGTCCATCGCAAGCACGCGCCCGCGGGTCGTATCGGCGATATCTTCCAGCAGCGGTTCGTTGGTGGCCAACTCGCGAAGCTCGGGCGAAAACGGCACGGACACGCCGCTGTGAATCGATCCGATGTATTCACCGTCTTGATTGACGGCGATGTTGGCAATGTACTGCCCGGTCCGCTCGATATCGAAAGTTGCTTCGTAATGTCCGGGTCCGGTTTGGGTGAATTGGAGCGTCTTCGCCTCCTCGTCCGAGTGAATGAGCCTCGCCCGCAGATTGAGAAAGTTCAAATAGTCGGCATTGCTGTCGAGGGCCTCAATCACAATTCGGCCTTTGTTCCCTTCGACCGTCGTGTACGTGTCGAAGTTCGACGGGGCGTCCTGACGCATGCTCCATCGCACGATTTGGGCCCAGAGTTTCGAGAACTTTGCCCACTGCGTCCACGCCGTTCCCCATTTGGGCCAATACCCGCTCGTGAACGCCACAACCCGTCCCAGCCCGCGCTGCCAATGTGCAAGCACCGGGTCTCGCCCGTCCGTCGTCGCCCGTACGAGGGCGATCTGCGCGAGCTTTCGAGGCGACGTGAGCACAAGTCCGCCCAGGCTCGGAATCGACTCGCCCTGCCGTACGCCCGCCAGCAAGTCGCTCAAGCTATAGTACACCTGAGGCTTGAAGGGCTCGTCAATGATCAGCGGGCGGCGAACGATCTTCGATTCCTTCACGAAAATCTGAGGCAGCTTACGCGGGTTGCGCACCGCGTAGAACCGTCCGCCCGTTTTCTTTGCGATCCGACGCAGGCTTGATTCGTTGGTGTGCTGACCGTAACCCACGCACACCGCTGAGCACGTAATCTTGGCAGCAATCATCGACTGGAGCACGCGTGCGGTTGGTGGGTTTGGGTCACCGTCACTGATGATGATCATGTGCTTTTGGGCGGCGTCCGTGGCGGACAAACCCTGAACCGCCAGTTTCATCGTCGTGTCGAAATCGGGCATGTCTCCGATGTACATCCGATCGATGGCACCCTGAACGCTCCGCTTGCTGCCGGCGAGTTGGAGCGGAACCGTCCACCCCTCGCCGCTCGCGGCGTACGACAGCAGGCCGATGTAGTCTCGTGAACTGACCGTTGCCACGGCCTTCTTGGCGACCAGCTTGCCCCACGCGTTGCCCCGGGGGAATTCACAACTGTGCATGATCAACGCGAGCGCCCCGCGTGGAATGATACGCTTGTGTTTGATTTCGAGCTCGACCGGCAGCACCGCGGCCACCGGCGTGCCGATCCAACCTCCCGCCCCGAAGCTGTCGTCGCCGCCCGTCATGATCAGCCCCCCGCCGGAGTCCTCCACGTAGGAGGCCAGCATCCGCTGCTGTTCGTCCGTAAAGGCGTTTGCGGGCACGTTGGCCAGGATGATCGCGGCGTAGTCCGTCAGTTGCGCCAAGTCCGGAACGTCGTTCGCAATGTCGATCATTCTGGCGTCGATCTTTTCGCTCTTGAGCGCATCGAGGAGGGCCTCATCGAACGAAGGCTTCAGCGTTAAGATCGCCACCTTGCCCTTGCCGGATACGAACGAAAACGCCGTCGCCCGGTTGTTCTCGATCGTCGTGTCCATACCGCGGTCGTCGGGAATGAACTTCGCTTCGAACCGCTGAACGCCGTCTGATTGGATCGGGAGTTTCAAGACGAACGAGTTGTTGCCGGCGCGAAGCGTTTGATGGGCGATTTCCGGCCGCAACGCCACCTGTGCCCCGTTGTGGTACACGACGATTCGGCCCGACGCGACTCGGTTCGAGTGAATGTTCATCCGAATCGGAACCACTTCGCCCGCTTGGGCGGTTGTCGGTGCGATCATCTTGTCGAAGTACACTTCGTTCGTCGCACGATGCTGCAACGGCACGACGTCGATAACGATTCCGTCCGCCTTGGCGCGCCTCGCCTCGCTGAGCACGTCACCCATGTTGTCGTTGCCGTCGGTCATCAGGACGATGCGCTTGGCGGTGTCATGCGGAAACATCGCCATCGCGAGACGGATCGCGCCCGCAACATTGGTTCGACCGGGGTTGGCCATCTCGGGAAGGCGACCGCGTTCGAGAAAATAGCCTCCCGTCATGGGCAGTTGTTCGAGATAGGCGGTCCGCGCGAACTGAATCACGCCCATCCGATCCTCCGGAGGAATCTTCCGGGCCACTTCGTGCATGTACGATTCTTGCGCGTCGGCGTGGTCGCGTACGCTCAGCGACCGATCCATCAAGAACATCACCGTCAAGTTCTTGTTGCGACGAACCCGTTGAATCTGCGCGAGCGTCAGGCAAATCGCCACGATCACCGCTGAACGAATCGCCAATGCCAACGCCCGACGGACAGGCCCGAGACTCGCCAGGGAACGCACCGATAACAACAAGACCACGCCCACCAGCACCAACAACCACAGCCAGCGCGGCTCGTTGAACGAAAACGGCATGTCCACAGCGATGACGTTCATAGGCGAACGATCTGGACCCGTGCGTTCAGGGAGTCCAACACGTAAACCGTGTCAGCCGGTCCGAGCGACACTCCCCACGGTGAACTCAATTGGCCGACCTCGCGCCCTGGACCGCCCCACACTTGAAGCGAGCGTCCGGTTTGGTCAAACCACTGTACCCGGCTGTTGCCGTATTCGCACACGACCACGCGACCGTGCGAATCAATGTCTATGTCGTACGGATAGCGAAGCTGGCCTGGCGCTCGGCCCATCTCGCCGAACGACGTCAACAACTTGCCCTGCAAATCGAATCGCAGAATCCGATGATTGCACGCGTCAGCCACCCACAACGTTTCGTCGCGATCGATCACGATCGACGCCGGGCGGCGAAGCACGCGACCGGCCACCTCTCCCGCCACCACGACGCGCACAAATACATAGTCCGGAGACCACTGAGTGATTCGATCATTGCCGTTGTACTCGCTGACGTAAATGTTGCCATCTCGATCGATCGCAACATCGGTCGGTAACTTGAACTGCCCGTCGCCGGTCCCCAGTTCGCCGAAACGCGCCAACTCGACGCCGTCCCGGTCGAACACGATCACACGATGATAGTGCGTGTCCGCGACGAAAACGCGACCATCGGCGGCGACCGACAAGCCCACCGGTTTGCCGGCGGCGTACTCCGGCATCCGCCATTGCGTTTCAAACGTGCCGTCGGGCGAAAACCGCTGCACACGAGCGCTCTTGTCCACCACAAACACACACCCGTCGGGCGCCGTGGCGATCGCTCGAGGATAGGCAAACGATCCAGGCCCTTGACCCGCGCTGCCGAACACGCCCACCACGCACGAAGCAGACGTCGGCGACCGATCGCAGCCCGCCGTCGCTACGCATATCGCTGACAACAACATTGCGGTTATTCGCATCAGCGATTCTTCCGGGTTAGTGCAACGCTGGCAATCAAAAAGACCGGAACACTGCCGACAAGCAGCCAAAGGCACAACGCCGCCAGCATTCCATCTTCGAATCGGTGGAACTTCTCCAACACAATCGTAGCAATCATGGTGGGCCAGGGCACCCCGACGATCGATACAACTGCAACTTCTGACATCGAGAACGCCAGCACCAGGAAAAAACCGCACAACAGCGTCGGCCAGGCGTGGCTCAATTGCAAAAACAGGCGCACCCAACGATGGTCCCCCAAAGTCATCCGGGCGTGCTCATACAAATCCTGCGGGAGCGACCTACCCGCCAGCCAGGCAGCCAACACACCAATCCAGGCAAACCGTGCGGCCAGCGCGATCACCAGAATAGGCCAATGATCGTAAACCCACGCAAGCCCATCACCCACCAGCGGAACACCGCCCACCGCACCAACAGGTTGATAGGCTGCCAGCACCATCTCGCCCACGACCGCCCCGGGAAGCACGCCGGCTGCCAGCGTCACCGCGATGGCAGGTCCACGAATCCACGGCACCGCTGTGACTGCCAATCCGACCACTGCCACCAGCGCGGCGGCCGTCGCACACACCAGAACCGACCAGACCAATTCCATCCGATAGGTCGAATAGGTCTCCGACAAGTCTCCGAGCAGCGTCGATCGACTAACAACGCCCAGCACCGGCAAAACAGCCGTCACCGCAACCACCGACGACACCAGGACCACCGCCCCCCAGCCAGGCCCGGCTGCACCCGCCGATCGGGAGTTCACCCGCGGGCCACCACGGCTTTTCGTCAAAAGGCGAGCAATGTACATCGCAGCCACGATCAACAACGCAGGCGGCAACGCAAAACGCAGGGTTGCCAACGCGACATCGCTTGGATCATGGAATTGGGCAACGGCCAACAACTCCGTCGACACCACCATGACTCCGTTGGTGTGCGGAACCGAGTATTCACCCATGAAGAAGACGAACAGCAGCAACGCGCCGGCGACAGCGTGTGGCATGAGAGACGGAAGCACCGCCCGACAAAACGCGGCCCGCGGTCGCAGCACCAACGAAGCAGATTCGTACACGTCGCGACCAGTCCGCGACCAACCACTGCCGAGCAACACCGCCGGCAGTGGCCAAGACCACGCCGACCACATCCACACGCATCGCAACAGCGGAGACCACGTTCGACTGAAATGAGCACCCAGGAACCGCTGCCAGCCGATGGCGGACACCAGCGGAGGGATCAACACCGGCGCGAGCACCAGCACGACCAACACCGACGTCATCCGCGATCGGCCAAGTCGACCCACCACGAACGCCCCGGGCAATGACAAAACCATCGCGCCGATCGCACCGCCAGCCGCCAGCGAAACGGTGCGGATCAGCAGGCCGAGTTCTCGTGCCGACGGTTGCAACGTCGTCGTGGACGAAGACCGCCAGGAAAGACCGGCCCGAAGCACGTACGCGACTCCCGGAATCGCGATCGTCGCCGCAAAGCCGATCAACCCGACAACAATGACAACTCGTGACAGCCGGCGACCGTTCACCGCAGCAGGATTTCCCGAACCGCCTCGCCGCTCGTCTTGATCTTCGCGGCAATTTCCTCAAACGTGCACCGGGACCGCCCGCCGAATTCCAATCCCAACGAATCCCGCAAGCCGGCACGCACCGGCACGTTCCGGGAAGCCGACTTCGCCAACATTCGTTCAACCTCCTCGGAAACGAGATAATCCACCAGCCGCTGCGCATTGGCTTGGTGCGGCGCGCCCTCGATCACCGCCACCGAACACGGAATCCAAAGCGTCCCTCCATCGCCCATGTCGGGATAGATCAAGTCCACTCGCCGCCCCGCGCGCTGCGCGACCCAAACGTCGTCGGTATCGGTCATTCCGATGGCGGCGCGACCGTCGAGCACTGCCCGCACGCTCGCCGAATTACTATCCACGATCAGCGCCCCGCCGGCGCGAAGCTTGGTCAAGAAAGCTCGGGCGCGATCGTCACCCCACACCGCGAACATCGCCGCCACGTGACCGCGCGTCGTGCCAAACAGCGGGTTCGCCATCGCAAGACGACCCGCCCATTTGGGGTCCCTCAACTGCTCCCATCGATCCGGCAACTCTTCCCGCGACACGCGACTTGGGTCGAACGCCAGCACCCGCCCACGAAGGCCAATCGCAGTCCAATGATGCTCTTTGTCGCGAAACGAACGCCCGATGTCACGCGCCGTCGACGGCGTAAACGCAGCCAGCAGTCCCTCGTCAGCCAGTTCCATCGTTCCGAACAATTCGCTCGAAAACAAGACATCTGCTCGTGGACGACCACGCTCCGCGCGGATGCGATTGATAAGCCCGGTCGTCTTGCCCGCCTCGCCGTCGATCACGTGCGATACACGCAGTCCCGTACGCTGCGAAAACGTGTCCAGAATCTGACGGCTGAATTCCTCATCGACGCTGCAATAGACCACAACGTCCGACGCCTCGCGGCATCCGAACCCGACGACCGCGCCAACCAAACACAACATCCAGCAGGCGTGCCGAACGTTCCAGTTGTGAACGAAGGGGACTCCCCATGCACGCACGCGTGCCTCATCCTTCGCTCCAAGCGAAGGGCGGGGGGCGGACGTGCCCCGGGCAGGTCTGATTTTCGACGGACGCCACCGCACAGCTCGCATCGTTTCCAAGCAAGATCCCCCGTTTCCGGGTGCCACTGCTCTTGAGCAGTGCATGTACCCGACTTCCGTCGGCACTGATAAAGGGCAGTGGCACGCCCGAGAACTCAAGCGTGCGCCGCGCTAGTCTTTGGGTGGCGTGTCCTCGCGATTCGATTCGCTATCTGAACTTGACGTGTCTTTCTCATCATCGCCGGCCTTCGCTTTCTTCTCTCCGCCGAGTCGTTTCGCAAGATCGGAGAAGTAACCTTTGACCGCCTGATGGTAGCGTCGAGGAATGTGCACATTGGTCATGGCATCGACTGCGTCGCGCTCTGCGGCGGTAACGATCTCGCTCGCTTCCGACGACACACCTCCTTTAACCTGCTCGCCGTCCACCAGATACTGCCCCACGATCGCCCCGCGCCCGGTCTTCACCTTTTCACGCCGCTTCACGAAGTTCACGCGGGTCGCGTCTTCTTTTGCAATGCCTCCACGACCGCCACCTCTCTTCGGGCCCATCCCCCGTCCGTTGCCGCTACCGTTGCACGGTGGACATTTCTTGCCGCCGATCTTTCCCGTACCGTTGCAACGCGAGCACGATTGCCCCAGTTCGTTCTTGGCCTCCTGCATGTCGGCGATCATCGAATCGACCTGGCTCATCTCCATCTCCAGCGTCTCCATCTCGCCCAATTGGTTGGCCGCCTCGGCGAGTTGACTGCTTGCAGAAGCCGCGCCCGCCGACTGACTCGCTTGGCGAAGCGCCTCGCCCAGTTGCTTGGCCAGCGCGTTGGCGCCCTTGCGCTTTTGCAACTGCTTGGCCAACTTGTCGATCTCCTTCTGATTCATCCCCTGCTTTTGGAGTTGCTTCTTGATCTGCTCGATGTCCTTCTTCGTCAGTTGCTTCAGCAAACGCTCGATGTCTTTCTTCTTCAGTCCCGCCTGTAAGAGCTTCGCCGTTAGCTTCTTGTTGTTCGCAAGGTTTTCAAGCTTCTTCGCAAGCTTGTCGAGTTGCTGCTGCATCTCTTTGAGCTTTTGAGCGTCTTCCGGCGTCGACAGCTTTGCCAACTGCTCGCGCATTTCCTTGATCTGTTGCTGGGCGTTCTTGAAATCGCCCGCCGCCAGCGCCTTGGCCAACTTGCTCGTCGGTGTCTCAGGCCGATCGGGCACGTTGAGCGCTCGCAACATCTTCTTGAACTCCTTCGCCTGCGAGAATCGGTCACTGTCTTTCCGCTGCCGAAGAACGTCTTGCATCTTGTCGAGCTTCTTGACCGCCACGCGACGCATTTGCGACGCGTCCAGCGACTTCTCGTCCGGCGTGGCTGCGAGCTTGTCCAAATCGTCGACCAGTTTTTTCAACTCTGGATTCGTTCGCGCGAGGTGCTTGATCCGGTCCGTACGCTTGCTGATCACCGCCGCCGTCTGCCGGACGATCTCCGACTGATCTTCCTCCTTCGCGTCCGCCACCAAAACCCCTGCCGGCACCAACAGCATTCCACACGCGATTACGACCGCCACGCCCGCGCCGCCCAGCCCACGCGGCACCTTGTACCGAACATGCTGACCAACCGTCAGACGCCCGCCGATCGATTCCGCGTCCGCCACGACAGCTTGCGCGAACGGGTCCGTCGCTTCGCGGCAGTAAATACCGCTGCTGATGCGCTCGTGCAGCCCAGCCGCTTCGTCCAGAGCAGCCGCAGCGTGCGAATCGGAGACGCTGCCCACCACCGACAAGATCACCGACACAATCAGCGCGAACACGCCCACGCCCGCCGCGATCACACCCAAAGGCCAAGGCCAATCGTACAGCCGGACAACGAGCACCACCGCCGCCAAGACCCCCGCCCCGATCGTGATGCACGAACAGAACAAGTGCAGCCAGCGATTGGCGTTCAGACGAAACCGCGTCTGCTGTACTTTCTTCTCGATGGTGGTCATGGGTGGGAGTCCTCTCTGTCCGACCACGGGCCACTTCGTGGCGCTGTCGTCAAACTGCAGAGACCTTGTGACACTGCGATGCTCCTGTGAATATCCTACGCTTCCCACTCGTCGGCGACAAGGATCGTTTCGCTCGCTATAATGGATATCGTTCAAATGACGGCCATCTTGACGCATTGATTCGGCATTCGATGACATGCCGCCCACACGAGAGTCTTCAGGGCACCGCGCTCCCATGACCGCAACCTTGCGAAACCGTCGGACACTGTGCGTTGTTGTCTTTTCGGCAATCTTGGCCACTCCCGCCGTCGCTCAAGACGATTCTCCGAAAACTCAACAACTCGTCGTCGAGGGGCAAGTGTTCAACGCCAACGGCGGCGGAATTCGCGAAGTCATCGTGTCGCTTTTCGACACCGACGCGTCGCCCGCCGCCTCACCCATCGCCGTTACCCGTACCGACCCGTTCGGCGACTTTCAACTCATGCACAAGACTCGCCTCAAGGGCTCGTTCGTCGTCCAATTCAAGAAAGCAAACTACGCGATCGTTCGCCGCCCGGTCGAGCTCGATCCCGATCCCGACGAACTTCCCCCATTCCTCGACCTCACCCTGCCCGGCGCGCTCACGCTCAGCGGCATCGTCGTAGACAAGCGCAAGACGACGCCCGTCGCGAAGGCCAAGGTGTACATCGCCGTCGGCGACAAGAATTGGACCATCCAAACGTCAGACGACGGAGCGTTTCGCGTCGAGGACATGTTACCGGGAATGGCCGACATCAGCGTGGTCGCCGACGGCTTCGCCCACGCCCACAGCCAAGCGGACACTTTGACGCAGCACGGTCCCATCCGCGTCGAACTTGCACCCGAACGAATCGTCGATCTCGAAATCGTCGACCCCGCCGGCTCGCCGATCAAGGGCGTCGCCATCGAATGCCAAACCGAGGACGCCGACGACTATCGATCGTTCGAACCCTCCGAAGACGGCACCGCCGTCGTTCGAGGGCTCAGCGCCGACATCACTGTCTTGCTCGTCAAACTCACGCACTCGCAATTCGTTTCCGATCAAGGATTCGATCGACAAATCGACCTCCCAGCCGACCAGCCACGTTCCCACCACCGGCTCGTCATGCTCAACGCAGGCAAGGTCACCGGCAAAGTAATCGATCGAAAGACCAACGTCGCCCTATTCGGTGCCCGCATCGCCGTTGGTGAAGATGCCGGCGCAGGGCCCATCCGCGACTGGTCTGGTCCGGACGGCACGTTCGTCGTCACCGCCGTCCCACCGGGCGAAACCATCGCTATCTGCCAATTCGCCGGCTACGCACCCCAGATCAAACCGATCACCGTCACCGAGACCGCCGACACCGTCGTC
>CAYQFV010000030.1:0-23714 GCA_964416845.1 uncultured Phycisphaeraceae bacterium
ATTACCTGAACTTTTCCGGCGCGCGTGACCGGTACGGAGTCGTCTATTCCCTTCTTAGTCTGACCAGGAATCACCGCTTGTGGGTGAAATGCTTCCTGAACGATCCCGATCCTGAAGTTGGGAGCGTGACAGGAATATGGAAGGGTGCCGGATGGCTGGAACGCGAGGTGTGGGACATGTTCGGCATCCGCTTCGTGAACCACCCGGATTTGCGCCGGATCCTCACGTGGGAAGACTTCAAGGCGCATCCATTGCGTAAAGACTACCCCTTGCGCGGTCGCGGGGAGCGCGAAGACTACCCTGTGCTGACGCGCGACAGCAGATAAACAGACAGAAGGCTGGGCCATGGCTGCGGAATCCTCAACCGATACTCTTCCGACGACTCTCAGCAGGGAAGACTCCGGGAGCGATTGTTGGTCGCTTAATTTCGGTCCGCAACATCCGGCAACACATACGACGCTCCGGTTGGTGCTCGAACTCGACGGCGAGAACGTCGTCGCGTGCACGCCGCACATCGGCTATTTGCACAGCGGGTTCGAAAAGCTCGGCGAGCACCTGAATTACAATCAATACGTCGTGGTAACGGACCGGATGAATTACATCTCACCGATGGCCAACAACATCGCTTGGCATCATGCGTGCGAGGTGTTGTTCGGCATCGAACTGACGCCGCGATGCAAGGTTCTGCGCACGATCATCGCGGAACTGGCGCGGATTCAGGATCATTTGTTGTGCGTGGGCACGGCAGCGCTGGACCTGGGGGCCTTTACCGCGTTTCTGTACGGCTTCACGGAGCGCGAAGTGATCAACGATCTGTTCGAGCACATTTGCGGCCACCGCTTCACAACCAGCTACACACGCGTCGGCGGTCTAAGCCAGGACATGCCCGACGATTGGCCTGGCAGAGTCAAGGCTTTTTGCAAGCACCTTCCCAAGACGTTCGACGATGTGGTTTCGCTGTTGAATCGCAATCGCATTTTCGTGGAACGGACCAAGGGAATCGGCGTTGTAAGTCACGATGACGCCATCGATTGGGGATTAACCGGACCGCTGGCGCGAGCGAGTGGGGTTCGGCGCGATCTGCGCAAGGATGACCCCTATCTTTGCTATGCGGACAACTGGGACGGTAACGGTAGCTCGGCTGTACGTTTCAAGGTTCCTGTCGCCGGTGGCGGCGACGTGTATGCGCGGTACCTCGTCCGCCTGGAAGAGATGCGTCAGTCGCTTGCGATCATCGATCAACTCATCGACAACATCCCGCCGGGATCGGTGAACGTGTTGCCCGACGAGAAGCAAACACTGCCAAGTAAGGATGAGATCTACTTCAGCATCGAAGGGTTGATCCATCACTTTGAGCAGATCATGACCAACCGCGGTCATCGGCCGGCGATTGGGGAAGCGTACGGTGCGACCGAAACGGCCAATGGCGAACTTGGGTTTTACCTGGTAAGTGACGGCGGCAACGCTGCTTACCGGGCGCATTGCCGAGCCCCGAGTTTTATCAACTATCAATGTTTTCCGCAGCTTGTGGTGGGGCATCAGATCAGTGATGTGGTGGCGATCCTCGGATCTCTGAACATCATCGCCGCGGAATTGGATCGATAGCACAGCGAGTACCGGATGTCCTGGCAAACGATCAATCGCAACGAACCTGTGACGGACCTTGGCGGACCGGCGGTCTTGACGGAGGCTGTGCGCGAACGTGTCCGTTCGTTCTTTCCTCGCTATGAGACGAAGCGAGCAGCGCTCTTACCGGCACTTCACATCGTTCAAGATGCCCTGGGTCACATTTCCTGGAAGGCGATGGCCGAGATAGCGGAACTGCTTGAGATTCACCCATCCGACGTGTTCGACACGATTTCGTTCTATACGCACTTTTGGACGAAACCGCGGGGTGAAAAAGTCGTGACCGTCTGCCGGAGTATTTCCTGTGAGCTGTTGGGAGGCAAGGCGGTTCTCGACGAGATCAAGAAGCATTTGGGAATTGACGAGCACGAGACGACCGAGGATGGCCGATTCAGTCTGGCGACCGAGGAATGTCTCGCCGGTTGCGATCACGCGCCATGCTTGTTGATCAACGAAAAACTGCACAAGCGCGTGCGGCCTGAAGACGTAGCAGCTTTACTGTCTGATCCGGCGAACGCTGAACTGGACGTTCCGCGCAGCTCGCTGTTTGATGCGCCCGCGTCGGTGGATGAGACGAACGAGTCAGCCGGGAGCGCGTCAGATGCAGGTGATGCGTGAAATGTGTCTTGGATTATGGACGATTGCTGGGACGGAAAGAGTCCGGTGGCCTGTGAGGGAGCGATTCGTTGAATTCAAATCCGCCGCTTATCACGCGCGATCCGGATGGCCAGATTCACGTTTCGGCAGCGCTCCGCAACGGGCTGATCGGCTTGTTCGCAGTGTATGGCGTGTTCCTCCTCATTTGGCCGGGCCTGACGATTCCCTTGTGGGGCGCGGGTCGAATAGTTTGGCCGGCGGCCAATGCTCAGGTGGCCGAGGCGGAAGCGTGGCTTCATGGAACGATGGCGCTTTCGGAGCGCATGTGGGACACGGCGGTCTACGCAGGCCGCGTGTTTTGTCACTTCCCGCCGTTCATGACGTTCGTATCGGTGGTGGTGCTGGCCACCGGTTTGGAAGGCGTTCCGTTCAACGTTCTGTCTGCGTTGTTCGTTCTGCCGATTCCGGGATTGGCCTATTGGCTGTTTCTCAAGCGATGCGATCGGGTATGGGCGGCGGTGGTGTTGGCCTCCATGTTCGTACTCGGCACGTCGGAGTTCATGGTTCTGTGTCGAACGCTGCAGGCTGGCAAGCCTTGGCAGCTCAACCACGCGATCTCGCAGGCGGGGTTGCTCCTCTTTCTGATCGACTACTTCGGAGCCAAGCGTGTTTGGCTGGGCGGGATCGGGCTGATGATCGCCACGTGGTCGCGAGCGACGATGGCGGTTTACTGCCTGCCGCTGTTGTGGATGGCGTATGCTTGCGGCGAGGGGTCACGGCGACGGCGCATGGTGCGGGCGTCGGTTGCGATCGCGGTTTTGTTGGCGGTGCCAATGACGTTGAACACGTTGAAATTCGGCAATCCGTTGAATGCGGGTTACAGCTTGATTTACGTCGGTCGCGACGATGCGATTGCACGGGACGCGCGGATCGGCATTTTTTCACTCCATTTTGTCCCACGGAATCTGTACTCGATGAATCTCGGGTTTCCCAAGTGGAAGGAGCACGGCGACGAGCGGCGATTGGTGGCAGACAGAGATGGGACCGGCATTTGGTGGACAACGCCGTTGTTGATGCTGCTGTTCGTCGATCTTCGAAAGATTCTTCGTCGTCCGGAAAACCGCGTGTTAATGGTGTCGGTGGGCATCGTCTACGTTGCCTTGATGACGTTTCATACGACGGGGGCGGCCCAGAACGGCTACAACCGTTTTTCCTTGGACTTCCTGCTACCGCTTCTCGCGATGATTGCGCCGTTGGCATTCGTTGGTCGGCGAAAGTACGTTACGATTCCCATGGTGATTTGGAGCGTGGTTTATTTCGCATCGGATTGGTCGTGGATACATGGCGCATGATCGTGTCGACGGTTCTGCGCGGCGGGTCGCAGTTGAATTGTGGCGTTTGAGGTAGTTTATGTCGTCATTTGAACCGGTTTTGCTACGCAACGTTGGTGTCGAGAACGTCCGTTCGCTGGACGTGTACCGGTCGCGCGGCGGGTACAAGGCAGCGGAGAAGGCGCTGCAGATGACACCGGACGACGTTGTGGAGGAAGTGAAGCGCGCGAATCTCCGAGGTCGCGGCGGCGCTGGATTCCCCGCGGGCTTGAAGTGGTCGTTTCTGCCGAAAGACCGGAAGCGGACATTGCTCTGTGTGAATGGCGATGAATCCGAGCCGCCGACGTTCAGCAATCGGGTCGTGATGGAAGGCGATCCGCACCAACTGATCGAAGGGATCATCATTGCCGGATTTGCGACGAAATCGCAGGTTGCGTACGTCTATTTACGGGCCGAGTTTCACGAAGCGTTCCACATTTTGCAGCGCGCAATCGACGAAGCCTACGCTGCGGGCATTCTGGGGTCGAACATCTTCAAGAGTGGTTACGGTTTGAATGTTTACATTCACCGGGGCGCGGGAGCGTACGTTTGCGGTGAGGAAACCGGGCTGATTGAGTCGATCGAGGGCAAGCGTGGTTGGCCTAGGATCAAGCCGCCGTTTCCGGCGGTCGCGGGGCTGTTTCATTTGCCGACGGTCGTGAACAACGTCGAAACACTGTGCAACCTTCCGCACATCATTGAGCGCGGCGCGGATTGGTTTTTGGGCGTCGGTCCAAAGGGTAGCAACGGGCCGAAACTGTTTTGTGTTAGTGGCCCGGTGAATCGCCCGGGTTGTTATGAGCATTCCATGGACATCACGTGCGAAGAGTTGGTGATGGACGACCGGTTTGGCCGCGGGATGCTTGATGACGTAGCCGTCAAGGCGGTGTTTCCGGGCGGGCTGAGTATGGGCGTGCTACGGCACGATGAGCTGCACATGAAGATGGATTTCGACGACCCTCGAAACTTCGGGTTGTTGGGGCTTGGTACGGCCGCTGCGGTCGTTGTGAATGTGAACACCGACATGCGTGACGTGTTGCAAAACGTTGCGCGTTTTTATGCCCATGAGTCGTGCGGCCAGTGCACGCAGTGTCGTGAGGGGACGAGTTGGATGTATAAGATGGCTTCGCGCATCGCCATGAGCGCCGGTCGCGATTCCGACCTGGATCTACTGGAAGAAGTGACAGGTCGGATGGGAATGATGCCGGGCTTGAGCATTTGCGGCTTGCCGGATGGTGCGGTCTTTCCGGTTCGGGGTATTGTGCAGAAGTTCCGCAGCGAGTTGGAAGAATACGTTCGCAATCAGGAGCCCGGGCGGGCGGAGTCGGTGATGGAACGGCTGAATTGACGAGCGATGTTGGCGATTTGAGAGAAGACGGTCAGCATGCCTACGATCACGATTGACGGCCACACCATTGACTGCCGTGACGGCGTTCCGGTGATTCAGGCGGCGCTCGACGCCGGGCTGGACATTCCACATTACTGCTATCACCCGGGTCTGAGCGTGGTGGCGTCTTGTCGCCTGTGTCTGATGGAGATGAAGATGCCCCACCCGCAAACGGGTGAATTGGGTTGGGCGCCCAAGCTTTTTCCGTCCTGCCAGACTCCGGTGAAAGACGGCATGGAGGTGCGGTTCGACTCGGAAAAGGTGCAGCAAAACCAACGGAGTTGTATGGAGTATTTCTTGTTGAACCATCCGTTGGATTGCCCGGTGTGCGATCAGGCCGGCGAATGCCATCTGCAGGACTACAGCTATCGATTCGGGTCCGCCGAGAGCCGAATGGTGGATCAGAAGTTAAAGAACGCCAAGAAGGATATCGGGCCTGCGACGCTGCTGTATTCGGATCGATGCGTGATGTGCACGCGTTGCGTTCGGTTCAGTGACGAAGTGAGCGGCTCGCATGAGTTGTGCGTGGTCAATCGTGGTAGCCGCTCGGAGATCGATGTCTTTCCGGGGCTGCCGCTCAGCAACCCGCTGCAGGGCAACGTGGTGGACCTGTGCCCGGTGGGCGCACTGCTGGACAAGGACTTCTTGTTTCAACAGCGTGTTTGGTATCTGACGGGGACACCGTCGATTTGTCCCGGCTGCAGCACGGGGTGCGCGATTCGCGTGGATCAAAACGACAATGTTGTCTATCGACTCAAGCCGCGACTCAACCCTGGCGTCAACGACTGGTGGATGTGCGACGAAGGCCGATTCGGTTTCAAGTATGTTCTGGACCAGCGGCGAATCACCGTGCCGTTGGTTCGTCGTGGCAGCGAGACCGAACAGCCGGCGTGGGAAACGCTGGCGGAGCTTCTTCGGGTGCGCTTGGAAGATCATGTTTCGCGGCGCGGTGGAGACCATGTCGCGCTGGTGCTGTCGCCGATGTTGGCGTGCGAAGAAGCGTGGTTGCTGGTGCGGATTGTGCGTTCGATGGCGCCGGACGCTACGATTGTCACCGGTCCTGCGCCGATCGAGGGGGAAGATCAGTGTTTCCCTATCGGCGTGGACGCAGGCGATGCGAAGTTCACGATCCGCAACGAAAAGTGTCCCAATCAGCGGGGGATCGAGATCATCGCTTCTCGCGCGGGTGGCAGCCGGTGCGATTTTGATGCCTTCTTGGAACGTGCGGGTAAGGGCGACTTCTCCGCTGCGTGGATCACGGGCGGATATGCGAAGGAATGGGTGTCCAAGGAATTGGTGAAGTCGGCGGGCAAGTTGGAATTGCTCATCGTTCAGGACATGTTCCCCAGTGACCTGTCAAACGCCGCGTCGGTGCTGTTGCCGGCTGGGGCGTGGGTGGAGCGTGACGGGTGTTTCGTGAATCACAATGGAGCGGTTCAGTCATTTGAACGTGCGGTCGAACCCCCAGAGCACGGCAAGAGCGACGGCCAATTGCTCTTCGAGCTTGCGGGATTCGTCGGTCTGTATTCCGGCGAGCGCGTCCGCGAGATGATGGCTGAGGAGATGGACGCATTCGGCAAGATACAACCTCCGGTTGCCATGGCTGCCCACCAGCATTGACAAGTTCTGCTGGAGACGGTGGCGGGCATCGGGGCATGGGATCGAGTACGGCTGACCTTTCCGGCGGATGGCGCGGGAACAATCAGTAATTGGGAGCAACGCAGTTGTTCGACTTTCTTCTCGATCAGTTTTGGTTTAGCGCCTTGCTGGCGATTGTCGTGTCGCAGGCGATCATGGGATCGGTCGCGTACTGCATCTACTTCGAGCGCAAGATCTCGGCTTGGATGCAGGATCGGGTGGGCCCCAATCGCGTCGGGCCTCTGGGGTTGCTTCAGCCGATTGCGGATGGCGCGAAGTTCTTCCTCAAAGAAGATATTATTCCGGCCAACGTGGACAAGCGTCTGTTTCTCATCGCTCCGTGCATCGCGTTCGGCCTGGCGATGATTGGTTTTGCCGTACTTCCGTGGGGTGGCGTCGTCGATTTGAACGGCGACGGCGTTGTCGACGTGACTGCTCAAGTGGCTGACCCCGGTGTCGGGTTGCTGTACATTTTGGGCGTGGGTGGCCTGAGCGTGTATGGCGTGGTGCTCGGCGGATGGGCGAACAACAACAAATATGCATTCTTGGCTGCGATGCGTTCAACAGCGCAGATGCTGAGCTACGAGATCCCGATGGCGCTGGCGATTCTGGTGGTGGTGATTTCGACCGGGCATCTGCGTCTGGAGGAGATCGTCCTATCGCAGATCGGTGCGGGATACGTGTGGAACATCGTCTTGCATCCGGTGACGTTTCTGATCTTGCTGACGACGTTGTTCGCCGAGACCAATCGCACACCGTTCGACCTCGCAGAGGCGGAGCAGGAGTTGGTGGGCGGATACCACACGGAGTACAGCGCGCTCAAGTTCGGCATGTTCTTCCTCGGTGAGTACGCCCACATGATCACCGGTAGCGGTTTCATTGTTGTCTTGTTCTTGGGAGGGTGGCATTTGCCCTTCGTCCCGGGGTTGCAGCCGCAGGATGTTTCGATCTGGGCGATGCTGTTTAAGATGCTCGTGATGGGTTCGAAGATTGCGGCGTTTATTTTTCTGTTCATGTGGATTCGTTGGACCGTGCCGCGCTTCAGGTACGACCAGTTGATGCGTTTGTCGTGGCAGGGCCTGATGCCGGTTGCTTTGGCGCTGACAGCGTATACGACGGCGCTGGTATATTTCGGCAAAAGCCAGAGCGTGGCGTGGTCGCTCGGTGGCGAGCTTTTGTTGGCGGTCGGTATCCTGGTGATCAACGGATTCCGTCGTACGCCGGTAACCGGTCGCCAGGCCAGCCTTCCCCGCATTTCGGTTCGATCCGCGCTCGACGCCGGCCGGGAATCCGCAGCGAGCATGTGACACGATGATCAGAGACGAAGACATTCTTGTCGTGGACGAGTCGGAATTGGGCGGCGCGGAGCGCTTGTATTTCCCCATTCTCGTGGGAATGCGCACAACGTTCCGCCACATGTTCAAGAAGAAGGTCACCGTTCAATATCCCGAGGTGGAACGCGAGCTTCGGATCGAGAACTACCGAGGCGTTCATCGACTGAATCGAGATGACGATGGTAGGGTGGCGTGCGTGGCCTGTTTCATGTGCGCGACGGCGTGCCCTGCCCACTGCATCCATATTGTCGCGGAAGACTCACCCTGGCCGGATCGCGAGAAATACCCCGCACAGTTCGACCTGGATGAACTTCGCTGCATCTATTGCGGCATGTGCGAAGAAGCGTGCCCGGTCGACGCCATCGAGTTGACACACAAGTACGATCTGGTTGGAACAACGCGTGAGGAGATGATCTTCGACAAGGAGAAACTTCTGTCGGTGTTCGACCAAACGGCGAAAGACAAGCCACGGAAGAATCCAAAAATCACGGGATATCCATCGCCAGGCCAGCCGGACAGTCGAACGACGGGCGGATCGGGAGGCGCGAGTTGACAGCCTATTGGCACTACATCGTTTACGTGCTGTTCGGAGCCGCAGCGTTGAGCGTCTATTTGCTTCTTCCGCGTATCGGAAGATCCATGCGCCCTGCTGGGGCACTTTTTGGCTTGGTGTCTTTGGCAGGTGTGCTGGGCCTGTGCACGAGCGTGCTCGTGCCGAGCGGCGCGAACATTTTTTTCTATCTGTCTGCCACGGTTGCAATCGTTTCGGGCGTGAAGGTGATCACGCATGACGAGCCGGTGTACAGCGCGCTGTATTTTGTGCTCGTGGTGCTGGCGATCACGCCTTTGCTGATCCTGCAAGGGGCTGAGTTCCTGGCGATTGCCATGGTCATCATCTACGCCGGCGCGATCCTGGTGACGTACGTGTTTGTCATCATGCTCTCACAGCAAAGCAACCCGCCCGTGTATGATCGCCGTGCGAGGGAGCCGTTTGTGGCGGTGGTCTGTGGTTTTGTGACGATGGCCATCCTGGCGGGACAGATTCCGTCCCTGCTCATCGGCACGAACGTTTCAGAAGCAACGACAACGGCTGCTTCCGCAACCGCCGCGAAGCTGGGCAATACTGAGCAGATCGGAATGGTGTTGTTGTCGGAGTATGTGGTAGCGTTCGAGGTGGCAGGCGTCTTGTTACTCGTCGCGATGATTGGCGCGATCGCGATGTCGGTCAAGAACGTGCCGCACGACGACCCCGTCCCGGCTGGTCCACCGCCGGGAACCATCGGTCGCGAGGTTCCACCGTTTTGACCCAGAAGTGTTTGCTCTTGCCGGAATCGGTAAGACGTTCAGAAACCAGGTACGCGGAATGCTAGCAACATGAACGACGTGGCAGCGTACATTTTACTTGGAGCGGTCTTGTTCGCGCTCGGTATTGTCGGCTTTCTCGCACGACGAAACCTGATCGTGATTTTTCTATCCACCGAAATGATGTTTCAAGGCGTCATCGTCAATCTCGTCGCGGTCGGACGTCTTCACCATCATGTCAACGGTCAGGTTTTCGCGCTGTTTCTTCTCGTGATCGCTGCCGTCGAAGCCGGGCTTGCGCTTGGCTTGGTCGTGTTGTTGTACCGTCGCAAAGGCACTTTGGATTCGGAACGCTGGTCCAGCATGTGGGGCTGATTCTCGTTGCAACACGCTACCATTGAAATGTGGTCTCTCGTCGTCATTCTCTGCCCGATCGTCGGCGCGGTGCTTGCGGGCGTACTGGGGCCTCGGCTTCTGAAGGGCCAAACACATTGGCCTGTGCTGCTCGGCGTCGGTGCAGCCGTCATCGGAGCCGTCTGTCTTTTCTTGCAAGTCAGCGCTGCCGAGCACGGCCACACCAGTTCGGTCGTTACGCTCTATCAGTGGATCGGCATCCTGCCGGATGCTTGGTTCAATGTCAGCGTCCTGGTCGATCCCTTGACCGCGATCATGCTGTTGGTCGTTACGGGCGTTTCTTTTCTGGTCGTGATGTACTCTCGGGGATACATGTGTGAGCATGGCCACCCCGTCCCGGGCTACGAGCGGTTCTTCGCATACCTGGGGCTCTTCGTATTCTCGATGTGCGTCCTCGTGTTGGGCGGCAATTTTCTTCTGCTGTATCTCGGTTGGGAAGCCGTCGGGCTGTGCAGTTACCTGCTGATCGGCTTCTATTACGGCAAACCATCTGCGGCGGCGGCGGCTAAGAAGGCGTTTTTGGTCAACCGGATCGGCGACTTCGGATTCGGGCTGGGCATCCTGCTCATCTATGTCACGTTCGGCGCTCTGGACTACTCCACGGTCTTCGGAATGGTCGAGGCGGGTGTTACGTCGACGGGAGACGTCTTGAGCATTGGGCGCGTGACGACCATCGCGTTGCTGTTGTTCTGCGGTGCGGTGGGTAAGAGCGCACAGTTTCCGCTGTATGTGTGGCTTCCCGACGCCATGGAAGGCCCGTCACCGGTGTCCGCGCTGATTCACGCAGCCACGATGGTGACCGCCGGCGTGTACATGATCGTTCGGTGCGGCGTGATTTTCGCCGCGTCTCCGTTGGCGATGGGCATCATAGCCGCCATCGGCGCGTTTACGGCGATCTTCGCCGCGACGATCGCGCTGGTTCAGACGGACATGAAACGCATCCTGGCCTACTCGACGGTGAGTCAGTTGGGCTACATGTTCCTTGGGCTGGGCGTCTTCGCCGGGTCGGCGGCGGTTTTTCATCTTTACACCCACGCGTTCTTCAAAGCCTTGTTGTTCTTGGGTGCAGGCAGTGTGATGCACGCGATGGGCGGAGTGATCGACCTGCGGGAATTCGGCGGCTTGCGTCGCATCATGCCGTGGACATACCGAACGATGTTAATCGGGGCGCTTTCGCTGGCAGGCTTTCCGTTGCTGGCAGGATTCTGGAGCAAAGATGAGATCATCCATGCCGCGTTTCAAAATTCGCCGTTCTTGGGAATCATTGGGCTGGTCACCGCTTTGCTCACCGCGTTCTACACCTTTCGGATGATGTTTCTTGCTTTCCACGGAACGACCCGCGTGCCGGACGGTGCACCAGCTCACGAATCAGGCGGCTGGATGCTGATTCCCCTCGCGGTACTTAGCATCGGAGCCGCCTTCGCGGGATTCGCCGGTGTGCGTTTTGGAACTGGCGGCTTCCTGGGCCTGTTTCATCCGGAGGGAGCGTTTCAACATTTTCTCGAGCCGGTGATGGAACCTTTCAACGTGATGCATACTGAGGTTGTCAGGTCGGGACATTTACAGCAGTTTGGGCTGATGTACCTGTCAGCCGGTCTGGCGATCGCGGGGATCGTGTTCGCCTACTCGCTCTACATTGACAGCCCGATGATTGCGACGGTCACCCGCAAGGCGTTTCCCCGGACGTATGAGGTCCTGCGAAACAAGTACTTCGTGGACGAAGCGTACCAGCGCTGGATCGTCGAACCGTTGCGGCGTCTCGGCAAAGTGTGTTACGGGTTCGATCAATACGTGGTCGACGGGTTGGTCTGGCTGGTCACAGCGATTCCGCGACTGCTCGCGTTTTGCCTGCGCACCGTTCAGCAGGGGAAGCTTCAGGGGTATGGTGCGACGATGGTGGCTGGCTTGGCCGTGATTCTCGCGATCGCGCTTCTGGGATCACGGCCATGAAATACTCCGCTTGCGTCTGTCATCGCGGCTTTGGGAGGGTGTAGGTGTTTTTGTTGGCACAGGACATCGTGACTGCGGGTGCACCGGTCGTTCCATGGGATTGGACGTTGACGGCGATGATCTTCTCGCCGCTGATCGGCGTGTTCATGATCTTCACGCTGCATCGCGATGACCACGCGCGCATTCGTTTGATGGCGCTGCTCACCGGTCTGACAACCTTCGGATTGGCGGTGGTGGCTGCTCTTCAGTTTCGTGAGACGGCCAACGCGGCGCTCGGCGACGGCTGGGCAGTGTTCCACCTCGACGCAAGTCTCCCGTGGATATCGAGCGTGGCGCGTGGCGTGGATATTCGCTACCACGTCGCTATCGACGGTATCAGTTTGTGGTTGATGCTGCTGACAGCGTTCTTGATGCCTCTGGCGATCCTGGCCAGCTTTTCCGCCATCCGCGAGCGTGTCCGCGAATACTTCGTCCTCTTGCTCGGACTCGAGGTGGCGATGCTCGGCGTGTTTTGCGCTCGCGACCTGCTTCTCTTCTATGTCTTCTTCGAGTTCACGCTGATTCCACTCTATTTTATCATCGGCATCTGGGGCGGACGCGACCGCCGTCGAGCGGCGAACAAGTTTTTTGTTTTCACGCTCGCCGGAAGCGTGCTGACGTTCGCCGGCGTATTGTACCTCGCGTACTTTGCGTATGCGTCAGCCCGGGCGGAAGGCGTGCCCGGCGCGATGTTCTCGCTTGACATTGCACACCTCACCCAGTTCGCGCGCTCGGGCAGGATTCCGTTTGACGTGCAGTGGTGGCTGTTTCTCGCCTTCGCCGCCGGCTTCGCCATCAAAGTCCCCCTCTTTCCGGTGCACACGTGGCTGCCGCTTGCTCATACGGAAGCGCCGACCGCCGGCAGCGCTATTCTGGCCGGGGTTCTGCTGAAGCTTGGGACCTACGGGTTCCTTCGGCTTTGTTTACCAATGTTCCCGGATGCGACCTACGCCTTCGCTCCGTGGATGGCTGTTTTGGCGATCATCGGCGTGTTGTACGGTGCTCTTTGCGCATGGGTGCAGGTGGACGTGAAGAAGCTGGTGGCGTACTCGTCGGTTTCTCACCTGGGTTTTTGCATGCTTGGGATGTTCAGCCTCAAGCTGGCGGGCGCGACCGGGTCGGTACTCTACATGGTCAATCACGGTCTTTCGACCGGCGCGTTGTTTCTCCTCATCGGCATGATGTACGAACGTTACCACACTCGGAACATCAATGAGATCGGCGGACTTGCCAAGCCAATGCCCTGGTTCGCGTTCTATCTCGTGTTTTTCACGCTGACGAGCATCGCCCTTCCGGGGTTGAACGGGTTCGTGAGCGAGTTTCTCGTACTGCTGGGGGTTGCGACGTCGTCGGCGCCGCGAACCTCGCCCGATGATCTGGGCGTAGGACCGCTGGGTTTCGCTTATGTCGTGCCGGCCGCGTTGGGCATCATTCTCGGAGCCGTTTACATGCTGTGGATGTGTCAGCGGGTTCTGTTCGGGCCACGCATTGAACCACCAAACACGCCCGACACTCGGTTTGGCCTCAAGCCCGATCTCACCCTGCGCGAGCGCTTCGTTCTCGCTCCGATCGCCATCGTTTGCGTTGTACTCGGCGTTTGGCCTAAGCCGGCGATCGACTCGATCCAGCCGGCCATCGCGTCCAACATCTTCCAACTTTACGTCACCGAGGACGGGGTTCGGCTGGCCGACGCAACTTCAAACGATGTGGATGCCGTCGTCGGCGAGGAGATAGACAAGCTGACTGCGGAGAACGCGCCATGACCGCCGCGATGTATCTTAGCCAGTTGTCGCCCGAGCTATCGCTGATCGTAGGCGGGTGCGTCGCGTTGTTGGTCGGCATATCGAAACGCTCGTTTGCGCGGGCGGTGGTGGCGCCATTGGCGATTGTCGTCGTGATCGTCTCGATGTTGGCGACCGCCCAATATGGCAGCCCCTCCGGCGATCCGAACCCGGTCGGTCTGGCATTCACGCCGATGTCGCTCTACGTTCGCTGGATCACGCTGAGCGTCGGATTGTTGATCGTCCTGGTCAATTGGCATCTTCCCGTGCTGAACGAGCGCGGCGAGTTCTTCGGCATGATCTTGTTCTCGCTTTCGGGTGTTATGTTGACGGCATGCGCGAACGATCTGGTCGTACTCTTTTTTGCGATCGAGCTGGTCAGCGTCCCGACGTACGTGTTGGTGGCACTGAGTCGCACGGACGCTCGCGCGTCGGAAGCGTCGGTGAAGTACTTTTTTCTGGGCGCGCTCGCCGCCGCCATCACGGTGTACGGATTCAGCTTTCTTTACGGCGCTGCCGGCACGACGGTCCTGAAATCGGCCTCCGGCAATTCGCTCGCGAGTTATGTGTCGGCATCCGGATCGCTGGGCACGATGGCCACCGTAGGTCTGGTTCTGGCATTTGCCGGCTTGTCGTTCAAGGTAGCAGCGGTGCCTTTTCATGCCTACGTAGCGGATGTTTACGAAGGAGCCGCCTCGCCCGTTACGGCGCTGCTGGGCTTTCTCCCGAAGCTTGCCGGCTTTGTGGTGATGATCAAACTCCTCGACGCAATGCACTGGGACTTGCCTGGTGCACTGCTGTGGCTGCTGTGGATGGTGGCGGCGGTCACGATGACCGCGGGCAATGTGCTCGCCTTGCTCCAGAAGAATGTCAAACGGATGCTGGCGTATTCCAGCGTCGCGCACACCGGCTACATGTTGATTGGCGTGCTTGTCGGTCCGACGATGGGTGAAGGGCCAATGAACAACGGCGTGGCGGCTTTGTTGTTCTATATCGTCGTCTATGGCGTCATGAACCTGGGGGCATTCGCGGTTCTGGCCAGTCTGAATTCCCGCGGTAAATGCGTCGAAACGTTGGACGATCTCGCCGGTGTTTCCCAGGCCATGCCTCTGTCCGCCTTGGCCCTTGCGGTCTGCGCTTTCAGTTTAATGGGTTTTCCACCGACGGCGGGATTCTTGGGAAAAGTCTATCTGTTCTCGAGCGCCTTTTCGGTCAACCAGGATCACGTGTTTCACAGCCAACTGGTTGTTCTGGCGGTCATCGCAGTGGTGAACTCCGCAATCGGGGCGGCGTACTATCTTCGCATTGCGGCGGCGTGCTACTTTCGGACGCCGGCAACGTCGTTCGAATCTTGGGGTGGGTTTCCAGTGCGCCTGGCAGCGGCGGCGTGCGCCATCGCCATGATTGTCGGTTTCCTCCTGCCAACCCCGCTTGCGGAGCGTGCTCAAATCGCAGCCGGCGGTCGGTTGGCCGGCCCTCACACACTCGAGCTCTTTCCGGCCGATTCGCCGATGGCTGCATCAGTGGTCGATGTGGACAGCGGAACTTAGCGAAGACGGTGATTACCCCGCCCGCGAAACTGTCCTGCGCGGAATGATGACACCACCCCGGTCGATCAGTTCACAACGTGTCGCCACGAGCCGGCGACGATTTCAAACCCAGTCCTGATGACCCGAAGCGTCACTCGCAGTTGATACTTCGCTGGTCCGCTAAACCCCGTCCCCGTCAAATCGACAAAATTGTTCGGCGTAGCCACGAGATCGCCGTCGTCGGGATCCGTCACGGACAGCGACATGGTCCCGGTGTCGATTGGCTGGTTCGTGAACCACGGACCATTCGTTCGATTGGCACGCCAATTCGTGTCGCTGCGGATGAGCAGGAACCCCAATTCGATCGCGGAGCGTGCATGGAGCCTCGCGATGGAAAGGTCCGTCGTGTCGTTGACCGTCGCGCGTTCGATACGGACGCTGGCAAGGGCCGATACACCGATGGTGATCATGATCATCGACGCGCCCAAGACCAACAGATAGACCGACGCGCGCCGGCGGGCAGCCTTCGCACGTCGAAAGAATAATGATCGTCGACGAGTTGGTGCAATCATGGTCGCGCCCAATCCCAGCAATTGCATTCCTTATTCCGTTCCGCTCTCCGCCGAGAAGTGCAACGGCACGCTTGCCCGCCATTCGGTGGCGAGCAGATTCGGTCAGCAAGGTGTCGTTGCCACTGTCGAGCATCAACTTGTGTGGCCATTGATCACTGCATTGGTGTTGGGCCGGTACCGTTCACCGGCCCATTGCCAGCCCATTCCACCGCCTTCTCCATGATTTTGCGACCGTTGGCGTTGAGGGCGTTGATGTCAAAGCCGCTCCCCCCCCAAGGCAGCGCGACGCGCCGGCCTGCCGCCACACCACCACCGTAGAGCGTGCCGTTTGTCTTCGAAACGGAGAGCGAAGGTAAGTAGGTCGTTCCGGCGGTTCTGATTGAGGCCAGAGTCACCAAGCTCACGGAGCGAGCGCCATCGAGCACCCAAAGGGGCTGAGTCGTGTTTACGATCGTCAGCGGTCCAACTGCAAATCCTGACGTGATTTGATGGGTACTATTATCAATCCGAATATCGGTTCCGCTAACCACCTGCGAACCAGAAGAAAACCCCAAATCTGCGGTCAAACTCGGGTCTTCCAGAATGACACCGATCATTGTGCTTCGCAGTTCAGCCGAAAACTGGACAACTCCCACGTCGCGAGTCCAGTAGACGATATCCGCGTTCGCCGAGGCGGCTGTGAAGTTTGCCGCGGAGTCTGATGCCGCGATGAGCGTCACAACATGTCGCCACGACTCCAAGAGTGTGATTCGCGCAGCCTCCTGCAGCGTGGGATTGGCAACGTCCGTAACGATGAGCAACACTCCGAATGCTTGCGGTGGCGGTGGACCGTTGGTTCGAATGGCGACGGACTTGGCCACGAAGTCACCGTTGTGAAACGCTGAAACCGTCACTCGCTTCACGCCTGTGGGAGTGAGCGACGTATTCGCGAGGTTGCTTGGTGTGACCCAATCGACCACGACGCCACGCGTCCAACCAGTGAAGCCGGGGATCGGAGTTCCATCAGAGCGTTCCGGATATATGGGACCCCAAAACCGGTAGTCGTCGACATCATCAAAAAGGGAACGACCAACTGAAGAGAACTCCGTCGACTCGAGGGAAAAGACAGGCGGATCGTTCGGATCTTCGTAGCTTTGCCCCAGAATTTCGGTCATCAGGCCTTGGGCCAGCAGATTTCCAACCGTCGCGTTGTGCAGCTTGAACTGACTCATCTTGGCAGCGCCCACGGTGTTGACCGCGGCCACGAAAAGCCCGCTGATCAACAGAAGCGAAACGAGCACTTCGATCAGACTGAACGCTGATCGAGCCGTGCCACGAGTATTGTCAGTAGTCGCACACCCGGTCATGGCAAGGTGACCTCTGGTTCATTCAGGATCCCTGCGGCCCTTTCCGTGCGTCCTGTCGGATCGGTCCCGATCTGTATTCCGACGCGGACCGTGTGCAAGAAGTTGCGCACACTGGCGGCCTGGACAGACATAGACATCGTAAAATAGCCGTACACGTTGAACCGAAGGTCATTGTTATTCCGCGCCGCCGTCGCCGGCTTCCATGTCGCGCCCGCATCGATACTTCGAAGTTGCATCGTGCTGTCAGCGGGCGCCGTGTTGGAGGCCAACGATCCAGCGAATACGGACGTCGGCTCATTTCCTTTGAGCACGAGGCAGTAGTCGTCGCGCGCCGGGTCCGTAGCAGTTACCCCTGTGAACAATATTTCGGTCCAGAGCGGGAGCGTTGTGAGACTTGATCCCGGCACGCTTGTCGATGGTCCAATGGAGAGAAACGCCGGTTCGTTTTGGCCGACGGCTACAGGTCGATGGATCCCCACGCTGAAGCTTGCCGGGGCAACGCTGTTGCGCGACATCATCACAACTGCCCGTGTGAAGGTAAGCTGAGTCGCTCCGGAAGGGGCTGTCACCGTGAAGTATTCGGATAACCACGCAGTGCCATTGATCGGATTCAAGTTTGTCGTCGATATAACGCCCGACCACCCATCGAACGAAGCAAGGAGTACTTCGGACTGCAATGTCGCCGTTTGCTGGTAGACCGGTTCGCTCTGGCTGCGCGTCAGGTAGGACAGATCGAAGGCGTACACGTTGCTTGCGAGATCTGTCGGAACATTGCCGTTGTAGATCCGTTGGAGTGGGTCGCCGGCAATCCCCGACCACTGATATCGGATCGTTTCGGATGCGGCATCGTTGTTGCGGTCTGCCACCGTGAATTCGACCGTATTCGCGTTGCGAACTGTGAACGACTCCGCGGCGTACAAGTCTCCAGCGATCAAGTCCAAGAGATCGTAACTTGCGACCGTGGTGACAAGCGGGTCATTGGGGTCAGGCAGCGCCCGGCTGGACATCACGACCGCCGATACGACGCTTCCCATGATCATGGTGGCTACGGTCAAACTGAGCACAAGCTCGATGAGCGTTACACCTCGTCGTTGAGAGCGTTTCAAGCATGCGATCATCGCTAAGGCCCCACCACGAGTGGCGTTGTGGCTACCACATCGTACGCGAATCCCACACTCTTTTGGACCGCGCCGGTTTGCAAGCGCACTATCCCGTTGGCACTGGCGTCACCGAATGGATCGAAACTCACGTTCGGCAGGCCGGCAAAGTCAGCCCATAGGATGTCGCTCTGGTAAGCGTCGCCGGTCAAATCAACGACGTATGGCGTTCCCGGTTTGAGCGGGTTTGCGACGCCGACAATCTGATATGTATTGTTGGTGGCATCGAAGGCAACAGTAACGGTCGTGCCGGTAATGCGCGCCCTGCGTCTCGCATAATCAAGATCATTCTGAAGCCGGCGAGACGCGCCTTCGATACGCTGGCGGGTGATAAATTGGGAATACCGCGGGAGGGCGATACTCGTTATCGTACCGAGAATGACGACCACGAGAACCAATTCGACGAGCGTGAAAGCGCTCGTGCGGACAGATTTGCCGAGTTTGGAAGTCATGAGGCTCGCCCCCTCTTGAGAGCCCGGGCGGATGCTGATCGACGAGTGGAGCGTCATACCCCCACCATGGGTTGTCCCGATGAATGTACGATTCAGAAAAGACAAATCAAGCGAAACCTGTGACCGTCCGAGAACGGTCTATATGAATCGGACCAGCCTGCTCGCCGAATAATGGGCGCCTACCACCGGCGGTGGGATTGATGAGCGCAGAGAGAGCTTTTCAGGCACGACGATGCTGGGCGAGCTTGCAATAGTGCTGCCGTCGTCGATCGCATATGATTCCCACACGTGGACTCGTGAGTAGTTGATCGGACGATTTCGACACTCGTCCCAGAATCCAAGGAGTTTGCCGTGACGCAAGCATTATTCGAGCGACATCGAGAGATGTTGAAGAACGCCCAATCCGCCATCGAGAATCGGACCTTTTGGAGCGCTTTCCCGGAAGTTCCCAGTGGTAAGATCTATGGCGAGACCGCCAAAGACGATGGGCTTTCGGCCTTCAAGGCTCGGCTTAATCAAAAGCTCAAACTCGATCAACCAGCAACCGGCGAATTCGTCGGCGAGGAGGTTTCGCCATACGGAATCTCGCTCGGCGTATCGTACCCTCGGCCCGATCTTGACACGCTGTTGCAAGCCGCGAAATCCGCCGGAGCGGGATGGGGCAGCGCGAGCATTGAGGCACGCGTCGGCGTCTGTCTGGAAATCCTCCATCGCCTGAATCGGCGCAGCTTTGAGCTTGCCTACGCGGTGATGCACACCACCGGCCAGGGATTCATGATGGCATTCCAAGCGGGCGGACCGCACGCACAAGACCGCGGTCTCGAAGCGGTTGCATGTGCGTACGAGGAAATGAAGAGAACCCCGGAACATGCCATCTGGGAGAAACGGGTGAGCAAGACCGACACCGTCAGGCTGGAGAAGACGTTCCGTCTGGTTCCGCGAGGCGTTGCGGTGACGGTGGGATGTTCGACGTTTCCAACGTGGAATGGCTACCCGGGAATGTTCGCCAGCCTGGCGACCGGCAACGCCGTCGTGGTCAAGCCCCACCCGGGGGCGATCCTCCCGCTGGCCATCACCGTCGAAATCGCGCGTGAGGTGCTCTCGGAATTCGGCTTCGACGCCAACGTCATCACGCTCGCGGCGGACACGGCTGACGCTCCCATCACAGAAAAACTGGTCACGCATCCGGACGTGCACATTGTCGATTACACCGGCAGCTCGGCGTTCGGCGATTGGATCGAAGGTCACGCTAAGCAAGCGTTCGTCTTCACCGAAAAAGCGGGCGTGAACTCGGTGATTCTGGACAGCGTCGATGACTTAAAAGCGGTCACCGGCAACCTGGCTTTCTCCGTTAGTCTTTATTCAGGCCAGATGTGCACAACGCCACAGAACATCTTCATTCCCTCACAGGGGATCACAGCCGGAGGCGAGCGTAGAAGTTTTTCGCAGGTCGCTGACGCGTTCGTGGGCGCGGTGGATTGGTTGCTGGGCGATCCGAAGCGAGCGACCGAAATTCTCGGCGCGATTCAAAACGAACGAACGCTCGGTCGCATCGGCGAAGCTGCGTCGGCCGGCGGGCAGGTGCTGCGCGAATCAGCCGTCGTCGCTAACGAGTCGTTTCCCGATGCTCGGGTTCGCTCTCCGGTGGTCGTGAAGGTGACCGCTGATCGGAAGGACCTTTTCGCACGGGAAGTCTTCGGGCCCATCGTGTATCTGGTGGAAACGGCTGACACTGACGAGGGCATCGCACTGGCAGCTGAGTCCGCCCGGTTGCATGGGGCGATCACGTGTAGTGTCTACTCAACCGACGATGCTGTCTTGGCCAAGGCGACCGGTGCGATGACGTCGGTCGGCGCTGCGGTCTCGTGCAATCTGACAGGCCAGATCTTTGTGAACCAGTCTGCCGCATTCAGCGATTTTCACGTTTCGGGCGTCAACCCGGCCGGAAACGCGACGCTCTGCGACCGGGCATTCGTCGCAAACCGGTTTCGAATCGTCCAAAGCCGACGGTTGATGGACTGACAACGCCCAAACGAATGCTACGCGATGGACTTGCACGCTCTTTCGGCGCGGGCGGAGCGGCACTTGCGAAACGGGGAATCGCACGGCGCGACGGGGGTTGTTGAGTGCGTTGTGTCAATCGCCCATGCAGATACCGATGGAACGGGCGGCTTCGATTAGAATATGGTCGCTTGGCACGAGTCGTTGCTGACCAGCCACTTCGGCGATGGGCGTGTCGGCGATGCACCCCTTCTGCCATACGACGAGACGGTCGAGTCGCCCCTCTGCCAGCAAACGCGTGGCGGACAAACCAAACTCGGTGGCGAGCACACGGTCGGCTGCGATCGGTGTGCCCCCTCGCTGAACATGGCCCAGAATGGTGGCGCGAGCTTCGAGATGCGTGCGGCGTGAAATCTCGTCGCACAGTACTTCGCTGACACCGCCGAGGCGAATGGGGTCGGGACTGTCCTGAACAACACGGTCGACAACCTGTTCGCCGCCCTTGGGTTTAGCGCCCTCGCTGACGGCGATGATGGTGAATGCCTTCCCGCGATGGGAACGATCGACACAGTGCTTGCACACTTTGTCGATATCGTAGGGGATTTCGGGAATAAGGATGATGTCCGCACCGCTTGCCATTCCGGAATGAAGGGTCAACCACCCGGCGTTACGCCCCATCATTTCGACAATCATGACGCGGTGATGGCTCGACGCGGTCGTATGAATTCGATCCAGCGCCTCGCTCGCGGTTTGCACCGCGGTTTGAAATCCGAACGTCAATTCGGTATTCATGAGGTCGTTGTCGATCGTTTTCGGAATGCCGACGCAATGGATGCCGTGCTCCGTAAGGTTGGCTGCCCCGGTCATGGTCCCGTCACCGCCGATCACAACGATGGCGTCGAGGCAGCGCTCGGCAACGTGCTCTATGATACGGTTGGTCACATCCTCAAACGTCGGACGTCCTTCGGCGTCCTTTCCGACGGCGAAATGCGATGGATCAGCCTTGTTCGACGTGCCGAGAATGGTGCCCCCCAAGGTGAGGATGTTGCTGACATCAGCCATCTCAAGGCGGTGCATTCGATTGCGAATGAGGCCTAGAAAGCCATCTTCAATCCCCCAAACCTCCCAGCGCTTCTGCAGGATAGCCGATTTGGAGACAGCCCGAATGACGGCGTTGAGCCCGGGACAATCTCCGCCGCCCGTCAGGATCCCGATACGACTGATCTTCGATTCCGAATTCATGCGCCTCCACCTCGATGCCAAACCTCGCGCCAGGCTTGCCGCTCAACGCCCACATCAAGTTACTCGCTCCGTGTGACCGGGTCAACGATTCCGCGTCGGCGCTGTGGAGACGATCTTTGCGAACTCGGTTAACCAAACCGAGACGCCTCAACGCGGGCGATCAACATACAACGAATTCGATCGCATCGACGACTACGGCTTGACGCACCTCAAATTGGCGTGTATCTCGCAGGCGTGAAGGGAAGTGAAGGTGCAGCATCTGGCAGCTTGGCCCGTGACTATTCGCAAGCAACGTGCCAGGTCGACAACCCGATCCGTCGGAAGAAAACGAATGCAATCCGAAACAACCCCCAAGAGCATCAACGAACTCGAGCCCAGAGCAGTCTGGCAATTCTTTTCCGATCTGACAGCCATTCCGAGGGAATCCAAGAAGGAAGAGGCGGTTCGGGCCTACCTGCGCAGCGTCGCTGAACGGTCTGGACTGCCGTTTCGAGAAGACGCGGTCGGTAACATCGTCATGCAAGTGCCCGCCAGCGCCGGCTGTGAAAAGGCTCCGATCACGGTGCTCCAAGGGCATGTCGACATGGTGTGCGAAAAGAACAGCGACACCGATCACGACTTCGATCGCGACGGCATCCGAACGATCATCGAGCGAGAGCCAAATACCGGCGAGATGATCGTTCGCGCAGCGGGTACGACCCTTGGCGCAGACAATGGAATAGGAGTCGCTTTCGCGCTCGCAGCTGCCACATCGCCTGAGACAAAACATGGTCCGCTGGAACTGCTGTTCACTGTTGACGAGGAAGCGGGCATGACCGGCGCGAGTGCCCTCACCCCGGACTCGATCTCCGGCCGCCGGTTGCTCAATCTCGACTCCGAGGAGGACAATGTCAACTATGTTGGCTGTGCGGGCGGATGTGACTCGAACTTGTCATGGAACCTCGAACTTCAGCCCATTGACGCGGGATTGGAAGTCGCGTCGGTCACCGTCTCCGGATTGCGCGGCGGGCATTCCGGATGCGACATCCACGAAAACCGCGCCAATGCGATTCAACTCCTCGCGACGGTTCTCGCGGCTGGAGCCGGCCGATTACGAATCGTCAACATCGTTGGTGGCAGCAAGAGAAATGCCATACCTCGCGAAGCCACAGCGATCGTCGCCGCTCCATCCGCTGTCATGGATGCGCTCAGGCAGTCGTCCAAACACGTACAACTCAAAGCGATCAATGATTGTGGTGACCGCAACACGGTCGTCATCGTCGAGGACGTACACGCAACGGAACAGTTGACGGCCCTTACGGCGAGTGACACCAGTCATTTGGTGGATGCTCTGCTCGCGCTGCCCAACGGAGTTCTCGGGCAACATCCAAGTATCGAAGGGCTTGTCCAAACGTCAAACAATGTGTCAACGATCACGTTCGCAGCTCAACCGGGCGCCCACCGTGGACGCGTCGCCATCGGGACCCTGACGCGTAGTTCGTCGAATTGGTGGATGGACGCAGCCCTCGCGCAGATCGGCGCTGTCGGCAGACTGGCAGGTGCCGAGGTTCTGACGGCCAATCGCTACCCAGGCTGGGAACCTCGAATGGATTCCGAACTGCTGGCTACGTGCCGCCGGGTCTACGCTGAGTTGTTCGGCGAGTCTCCGCTCGTGACGGCCATTCATGCAGGTCTGGAATGCGGAATCATCGGTGAACGCGTGGGCGAGATGGATATGGTCTCCTTTGGGCCAACCATCCGAGGGGCCCACAGCCCCGACGAACGAGTCTACATCGCATCGGTGCAAAAATCCTGGACTTACTTGACGGCTGTTCTCATTGAATTGTCGTCTTGCTGATTCGGTCGCCCCGTTCCATTGCCAACTACGGAGTCTCAATCTTTCGATGTTGCAACGGTACTTCGAATCCAGAGCGGCCGTTCGCGAAAATGGAGCGCCCCGTTGAATCGAGCAGGCGGACGTTGTACCGAATGATGAGT
>CAYQFV010000030.1:23814-29912 GCA_964416845.1 uncultured Phycisphaeraceae bacterium
CTCGTCCCACGTGAAAGGTCGCAAATGTCCATCACGCCGTTGCCGTTGCAATCCGGCTCGCATTCGTCCGGCACGCCGTTGTCGTTGCAATCTTCCTTCCCCGCCGCAACTTCCGCCACGTCGACCAGCCTGTTGCCGTTACAATCCGACTCACATTCATCTGGCACGCCATCCCCGGCAGCCGGCAATAGATCTAGCGAGTCACCGGACTCGATATCACATTCGTCAGGAACGCCGTTCAGGTTGCAGTCTGGTTCGACGTTCAGAACGTTGCGAAGCGCATGCCCCAACAGCGTCGCGCCGAACTCAGGAGCATTACGCCAGTCGTGTATGACTGCGGACGACGCATTGAAGTAAACAACGCGGCCTAATCCGTACCGATAGCTCACCGCCATCGGCTCGCCATCCTGCGACCAGTGGAAGATAACTTGTGCGCCAGGCTTGAGTGTGAGCTTGGTACTCAGGCTCCTGAGCGGTGCCTGCCACTCCAGCCCGCTGGTCAGTCCATTGGTCGGATCAGAAACGGCGACGCCTTCGCGCTCCATGAATCCCGTCGCGCGCTCCGCAGGACTGGCGTCGCACAGCGCGCTGGAGAACCACGGACGGGATTGAAACAAAATCAAGCCGCCGCCCGCCGCGACAAATTCGTCGACCTTGCCAAAACAAAAGTACGGTTCAAACCGTTCGTTGACTGCCATGATGATGATATCGAAGAGATTCACATCAATGAAAGCAAATCGTTCCGCCCCCACCGCGACCGCCGAAAACCCGCTGCGCTCAACTCCCGCGACGAATCCCGGGCTAACGGTCCCTGCGATCAACACCCGCCGCAACACATCACATTCGTCGGGAATTGAGTTTTGGTTGCAATCGGATCCAGGTGAGTCCGCCACTTCGCACTCGTCCGGAACCGTATTGAGATTACAATCCACACTCGTGCGACGCAGAATATCCAGACGGTCCGGAACGGCATTTACATTGCAATCGTTTTGGCACTGATCCGGAATGCCGTCGCCTCCGGTAGGTATCAAATCCAACGAGCGACCGGCCAAGATGTCACATGTGTCAGGAATGTTGTTGGCATTGCAGTCCTTTGATGAGCGTCCAACAAACTCCACGGCATTCATCAACAACACCCGGCCGTACGACGGATCGCCCTCCCACGTGCGCTGTTGCAGGCTGGCCCACGCATTGTTGAAATAGACGACGCGCCCGCGCTCGAATGCGTAGGAAATAGCCATGGCTGAACCGTCCGACTCCCATGCAATGACTCTTCGGGCGCCGTCCTTCAGCGTGACCGTCACACTACGCCCTCTTAGCATGGATGAGCTCGCCAACCCGCGGGCAAGCGGGTGGGCTGTGTCCGTGACGATTGTGTCCTTGCGTACGGTATCAACTCCAACATGAAGGATCGGACTCGATCGTCCGTGGTAATTCGTTTGATTCGGAAACCCGTGCAATAGGATGAGACCGCCGCCGCGCCCCACGAAAGCGTCGATTCGCGCGACTGAATCCGAATCCTGCGGAACGCCATTCGGCCCGAGAATCAACACGTCGAACGGCGACAGGTCGTTGGGGATTTCGCGTGCACTCACTCGTGTCACGCGAAAACCTCGCGATGATAACGGCAAGACGAACCCTGCGTTGATATCGCCACTCGCCAGTATGCGCAAGGCAACATCGCACTCGTCCGGAACGGTGTTTGCGTCACAGTCCATCGACTCTCCCGACAAGAGGTCGCACTCGTCTGGTGTTCTGTTCTCGTTGCAATCTCTGGAGTTACCAACAGCGATATCGTCCAAATCAGGAACTCCGTTGCCATTGCAGTCCTTTTGGCATTCATCCGGCACGCCATCTCCGGACGGAGGAAATACATCGATCGAAACCTCGCTCGCAATATCGCAATCATCCGGAGCGCCGTTTTGGTTGCAATCAAGCTGCCGACACGCAGGGCCTTCGACCTTCAGAAGAAAGTCGATCTCCGTCTCGGCGGCTGTTCCACTGACTCGTATGTAATAGTCGCGCTGAGCTTGAACGTCGAAGGTGATGGATGATTGAAGCCCACACGCGTCGTCATTGCACGCGATCTCGCTACGCGTATCCGGCGCACAAGCAGTGTGAATAGACAGCACTGTGTCGTCCAGCGAGGAGCAGAGATCGATCGTCGCAAGGCCGCCGTACGTGGGCACGTATCGAAACCAAGCATCGCCCACGGTTTCCGAGCACTCGCACAGCGAACACCCATTCCGCATCATCGACACAGTCGTTCCGAAGTATCCTCGGCCGGGGCACACCAGTTGGGCATCGACACAGGTATCGCTGGCTGCAGCGTTGGACTGTGCTATATCACATTCATCAGGGACGGCGTTACGATTGCAGTCCAGGCTCGCGCCGCTGTCAAGATCGCACGCATCCAAGCGGCCGTTGTCATTGCAGTCATTGTCCTCACAATCGTCGAGGATGCCGTTGTCGTTACAGTCTCCACTAGCGCCGTCACGAATATCACATTCGTCCGGAACGCCATTCAGGTTACAATCGTCACTTGTCCGCCCTCCAACATCGCACACGTCCGGAATGGCGTTATTGTTGCAGTCGGTATTCAGCCCCGCAGCAATGTCGCAACTGTCGGGAGCCCCGTTTCCATTGCAATCCGGCTCACACTCGTCTGGTACGCCGTTCTTTGTGCAATCGACCGATTCGCCGGATGCGATATCCATCGCATCGGGAATACCGTTGCAGTTGCAGTCATCTTCGCACGCGTCAGGCACCATGTTTTCATTGCAATCTTCAACGGTCCCGTTTGCAAAGTCGCAATCATCCGGCATTCCGTTGCCGTCGCAATCGACGGACTGCCCGGCGGCGATCTCGACGCTGTCGGGCACACCGTTCGCGTCACAATCACCGGCCTCGTACGCGCCCATGTCCACAACAGGCGGGCTGCCATTGCCGGTGTCGCGGGTCGGTGGGTCGTCAAAGAATCGATCGACGCCGGACAAGTCGATCGGAAGGGGTTCAAGCATATCGCCATCCAGATCCAGATCGGACACGTCCGCCGGCACAGTCGTGTTGTCGCCTGAATCAATGCAAGGTGAACCCGGGGCGAGCGAAAGGATGTCGTCCGTCGAACCCAGCAGGCCATCCATACCGAGCGCATTGACAAAACGAGGGTCGGTCGCGATATTGCCCGTTCCGCCCAAAACGCCAGTCAGCCCTTGGACGCAACTGTAGTTGACCGATGCAAGACCATCGATTGCACGCAACTGAGATGCCTCGCCCGTGCCGCCATCGCGATCCTCGTTTGACCAGAGAATCGAGTTGACGATCTGCATCGGCCCTCCATTCAGGCCATAGAGTGCTCCTCCCAGATTGTCGGCTCGGTTTCTGTGGAACGTAGTGTTGGACATTGTGACGGTCACATTGGCAGCGTTGTGGATGGCACCTCCGTCGACCGTCGCTCTGTTTCCACTGAATACACAATTCGCAAAGGCCACTATCGTTTCTTCCGAGAGGATATCTCCGTTGCGAATGGCTCCGCCGAAGTCAGATCGGTTACCGAGAAATCTGCAATTCGTGAGAATCGGATTTGCGCCGAAGGCATTGAAGATGGCGCCGCCACTAACGCCGCCCCGATTTGCGACGAACGTGCATCGTTTGAAGACCACATCCGCGCCCCAGTTGTTGATTCCGCCCCCAGTGCTGGCAGCGTTGTTTTCAAACCAACATCGATCAAAAACCGGGCGTCCTCCGGCGATCCACGCTCCGGCACCATCCGAGGCTTTGTTGGCTCGGAAGGAGCAATCGATCAGAACTGGATCGCCGCCATCATCGAAGAGCGGACCACCGCCCTGGCGTGGGCTGGGGAACTGGTCCGAAAGAGCGCGGCCCAGTAGCGAACCAAGGTTTGCACTACCCAGGCCACCACCGTTCTGTGTGGCAGTGTTGTTCACAAATGAGCAATCGCGAACCGTAGGATCGCCAAGTTCAATATACATCCCACCACCAATAGCGGCGAAGTTGCCGCTGAACGTGCAATTGGAAACCGTCATACGGCCTCCTTCGATGTACATCCCGCCTCCGGTAAAGACCTCGCACGTTTCCTCACCCGTATGACCCGCCACAACGATGAAGCCATCAAACACGCTGTCGGAACCCAATGCGATTGCCGTGACCACTCGATAAACATTGTCGGTCGTGTTTTCGAAGTTCGGACCGTCGTCACCATCGAGGTCGCCGCTGAGTATTGTCGCGTTCAGCGAAATGTCGCGTTCGGAAACACTGGTCTCGTCGCCGAAGAACCCACCGTAAACAGCGATCCCGGACGGAAGTCGAAAGGTGCTGTTTGGATCACCACCAGGCCTATCGGGCTTGTATGTCCCACGTGCGACCCAAATCTCTTGCACCTCACTACCACCGCTGGAGGCCACGGCGAGTGCGCGCTGTAAGTCCGTGTAGGCGTCTGTCCAGCTACGCCCATCGCCGAAGCCGTCCGATTGCTGACGGACAAAGAGCACAGTTTCGGTGCATTCATCCGGATCACCGTCACCGTTCAAGTCACGGCTGATGCCATCGGCAAGGTCGCAAACGTCGGGACGACCATTCCCATTGCAGTCGCTGCTGGCCAATTCGCATTCGTCCGGAATGCCGTTGGGTAAGCAGTCAAGACTCACGCCACTTTGTATGTCGCACGAGTCCAAGGTGCCGTTCGCGTTGCAATCAAAGGCGACGGCTTCAGCGAGATCGCAATCGTCGGGAACGCGATTCCCATCGCAGTCGGTCTCCAACTGGATGCACTCATCGGGAATGAGATTCCGATTGCAATCTGAACTGAACGCAGCCAGGATATCACAGGCGTCATTGATTCCGTTCAGGTTGCAATCATCTATAGGCTCGCAGGCATCTGGAATGCCGTTGTGGTCGCAGTCTTCGCCATTGCCGGCAAGCAAGTCGCATGAATCTGCCGTGCCGTTGTTGTCGCAATCCGGCTCGCAGACATCCAACAACCCGTCACCGCCACAGTCCAGGGTCGGATCAGCAAGAATCTGCTCGCGATCTGGCGTTCCGTCGTCGTCGCAGTCGATCGGGATCGGTGGTGAAACGCAAATTGAAAAGGGTTGTGGTCCCGCAGGGACGTCGTACCCCGTGACCTCAATCCGCCAGAATCCCGAAGCCGGTTCACCGACGACGACCTGCTCGATGTTGTTGATGTGATCGCGTCGGTCGCGCCGAGCCGGCAACGCTGGAGCTTCGGGGTCGAGCGTCCAAGGAAACTGCGTCTCCAACCCTCCCGGACTGATCACGACCAAGTCGAGATCGTTGACCAACGCCCCCGCGACATTGGGAGTCGCGGGGACATCATCCCATGCGATGGTCACTTTTAGTTGGGCCGTTCCGGGCACGATGAACGCCTGTTGGGCATACGTGTTGCCATCGCCGACAACCGCTTCTTCGAAGCTTCCGGTTCGCATGAAGTCGATCGTCTCTCGGATGCGGACCGATCCGTAACCCGTTTTGTAGTCAGGACCAACCTCCTCAACGTCTTTCGCGTTGTGGGCCAGAAGGGCTTTGAGCGTCGCACCCCGAAAATCCTCACGCTCGGGAAACCGGTCGCGATAATCCTGAAGCAGCAGAGCGCTCAAACCGGTCACCGTCGGCGTGGACATTGACGTACCGCACAGCGTTTTGTACGCCCCGTCCGCCGAGGACGACGTCACGCCGAAATCGTCGTCCGTCTGACACCCCGGACCCGACACGTCGGGTTTGAGTCGACCGTCATCCGTTGGTCCCCAACTCGTGAAGCTCGTCACCGAATCGTCGTTGGAGTTCAACGCCCCCACCGTAATGTGGTTCTTCGCCCCCGCAGGGGGAGCGGTTGAGTGGTACCCGCCGGGGCTGATGAGACAACAGTTGGGGCAACCCCGCTCGTTGCCGTTGGCCCAGATAACGGGAAATGGCGTCCTCAGCCCGCCACGCACGATCGAGTCGATGACGGCCGATGTGACACCGTAGTCGCCCGTGATATCGCATCCGAACAAGTTGCCACAGGCGTTCGTCCCAATCGAATTGTTCGACAGGTCCGCACCGTACACGTTGATCGCTTC
>CAYQFV010000031.1:0-3071 GCA_964416845.1 uncultured Phycisphaeraceae bacterium
TGACCGTTGAACGTCGGGATTCACGATGGCAGCGTCCGCTGTTAAATGCTTGACGATCTATCCGCTTGCCATCCCCATGCGCCGGCGAGTCCACCACGCATCCTCCGATCGGTCGGTGGCTGACCCGGTCGTCGTCGCGATCGAACTCAACAGCCACGTCGTCGGATACGGCGAAACGCTGCCGCGGCCGTACGTCACGGGGGAAACAACCGCGTCCGTGATCGATGCGATTCGCCGGGTCTACCTTGACGTGTTGCTGCGTCTTCATCCCGACAATTTCCCCGAAGCGCTCGAGGCCATCGAAGACCTGCCATGGCGAGGCGACGACGATCGCGAGATTCCGGCAGCGCGGGCCGCGATCGAACTGGCGCTGCTCGACGCATACTCACGCCATTTTCAGCGTCCCGTCTCGGACGTTTGCGGCTGGATGGGCTTGCACGCGTTTGCGCCGACCAACAGCATTCGTAAGATCCGCTTCAGCGGGGTGTTGGCCACTGAAAGCATGACGACGCTACGACGTCAGACCCGTCTGCTGTGGCACTGCGGCATTCGAGATTTCAAGGTGAAAGTTGGCGACGACGGTGACGATCTGCGCCTACGATGGGTGTGGCGGTATCTTGAATCAGCCGTTACGAAAGGTCGTTCCACGCTGCGCGTCGACGCCAACGGCGCTTGGTCGGTCGATCAAGCCGTCGAGCGCTTGCACGCATGGCGAGACATTCCGCTGGTGTCGGTCGAGCAGCCGCTCGCCAAGAATGCCGACGGCGATCTGCCGGCCCTAAAAGCCCAGATTGAAACGCCCGTGATGCACGACGAATCGGTCGTCACCATGGGCGACGCTCAGCGCCTGATAGAAGCCGGGGTCGCCGACGCGTTCAACATCCGCATCAGCAAGTGCGGCGGGCTGCTGCCGTCGCTCCGCATCGCAGACCTCGCGCGACGAAATGGAACCATGATCCAACTGGGCTGCATGGTCGGCGAGACGAGCATTCTGTCAGCCGCAGCGCGAAGGTTTCTCGAAATGGTTCCCGGCGTTCGATTCGCCGAGGGCAACTTCGGCCCGTTGCTGCTACGCGACGACGTCGTACGTCGACCGCTTCGGTTCGGCTACCGCGGAAAAGTCAGCGCGCTGGCTGACTTCGGTTGGGGCGTTCCGGTGGAGGACACAAAGTTGAGCTCGCTGACTCTCGACAAGCCTCGCCGCACCCACTTCTAATCACTGGGCTGACCTATCGCAGCAGGCGAATCTGAAGGTTCACGAACTCAAAGTCGTCGATATCGCCGCCCCAGGCGGTGGCGTGAATCTCAAGGACGTTGTCGCCGACGCGCAGCATTTCGGGTGGGAATTCCGCCGCAAATCCGCCGAAGCTGCCGTCACGCGGGGCGCGGTTCAGTCGCCGGTCAAGCAGTTGTCCGTTGATGCGAATCGGGTGCGGGCGTTGCACGCCTTTCACCAGAAGGTGCATCTGAGCGCTGGCGACGTCGGTCGTCAGTTGCGCCGCGGTCAAACGGAATCGCGCGCGAAACGTATCGCCCTCTGCACGCCTTTGAAACCGGCTGTTGATCGAGCCGGTGAACGCGTCATCGCCAAGGTGGTGAACGTCGGGCAGCGATTCAATCACCACAACGTTCGGATCGACCGCGTGCAAATCGAAGTCGACCGTCAAGGTCGATTCAGCCACCAGCGATGCGTTGACGTTAACCGTGTCCGGTATGAAGCCGTTCACGGAGGCCGAGAGCGCGAAGAAATCCGGAACGTCCGGCACGTGCAGCGTGTAAGCGCCGTTCGAATCCGTGATGACACTGATGGGCATGGCGTCGGGCAACACAAGACGGATCGCAACACCCGCGAGCGGCTCGTGAGATTCCGCGCTGGTCACGACGCCTTGTATGGTTCCGATGGCGTCTTGCGGCATGGGGCTGACGTACATCGGCAGGTAACGGTAGTAGACCTCAAGCATGAGCGTGCACATCGCCGTCTGACACACGCGACCACCGACGTTCGCCCATTCACCCTCGGGACTCCAACTTCCCGCAGCAGCCCCGTTCTTGACTTGATGCCCAAGCAGTTCGCGCGTCACCGCTTTGTTCCATCGCTGCCACGCATCACCTTGATGTTGAAACAAACTCAGCGTCGCGTAGTACCAGAAGTACGTGTTGGCGTGGCGGTCCCAATCGGGCAGGTGTTCAAGAATGAAGTCGGCCGACCGCTGCATCGTGGGCTCTTCCGCCCGGTGCCCGAGTAGCTGCTGCACGAACATGCCTTCCGCCGTCATGGTCTCGGACGGCTCGCGCCCCGGTTGATAGGCATACAAACCCGGACGCGTTGGCGAGGCGACCTTGCGCATCCACCGCCGGGCAGCCTGATAGGATTCCATCGGCACATCCACGCCGGCCTTTTGAGCACTCCGCAACGCCATCACCTGCCAACCCAAAACGGATGTATCGCCCGGTTGGCCCGGATCGTATCGCCAGCCGCCAACGTCGCGATTTCGAGCCCGATGGATGAAGCGGACCGCCCGCTCGACAGGCCGCACCAGACGAGAATCGCCCGTCATGCCCAGCGCCTCGGAAAGTGCAATCGTCGCAATGCCGTGGCTGTACAGCGTCTCAAACCCGCGAAGATCGCCATTGCGACGTTGCTGATCCACCAGCCATTGAATGCCCCGCTCAATGTGATCGCGATAGGGACCGTCCTTGGTGTGCGTGTGGTCCGCCCCCAGAAAACACAGCAACGCCAACCCCGTGACAGCCGTGTGCACCTCGAATTCCGACTCGCCCCCGCACTCGCCGCAATCCGCATCAAAATCGCGACCGTCCCAATGTCCGTCGGCACTTTGGTGGTCAGCCAACCAACGCAGCGCTCGATCGACCGCCTCTTCCGTCTGATGACTGCCGCCCATCGTCTCGAGCAGCTCCTCTCGCCTGCGCTCAGCCCGCTGGGCGTATTGGTTCTCAACCGGCTCGACTTCTTTAGGTAGCTTTAACCCCAAGGGACGGATGTCGTCGGGACGTCGCGCGGGAATGAACGACGCCACCGCGACAGGCTGTGGCACATCGTTCTTGACGAT
>CAYQFV010000031.1:3171-26495 GCA_964416845.1 uncultured Phycisphaeraceae bacterium
TCCGCCGAATCGATCGTCGGATCGCTTGGCGGTCGCACTCGTGGCGGCGACGCGTCGGCGGTCGGGCTGACACCGATCGCGGGAGAATCGTCCCGGTATTCATGCGGCGCGGCCGTGGGTTTGACCGCTACGATTCGCTCGCTGCGTTCAATTCCGACATCGTCCGTCGCGACTGCGCGACGTGGTGGGTGTGGGGACGCGGCGTGCGTAGGCATGGATGTTGGCTCCGTCGCGTTCGCATGGCTTGACGCCTCCCGCGGCGTCGCGATGTCGGTGATGATGGCCGAACGCGGCACGTTCATCTTCGCAAGTGTCGCAGGTTCGCGAGCGGCGGGCGGACGGGCGTCGTCGGATGCGTCTTGACGGGTGAACAACGGCGTTGCGTCCGGTGGTGCGGCCTGCGTTGACGCTTGCGGTGGCAAGTTGGCTTCAATCACGGATACGTCTGATTCATGAATGGTGGGCATTGCTTTAGCGGCATGTTTCACTGCGAGATGCGGCGGGGCGATCGTTTGGTCAGCATTCAACTCGTCGGTGGGTGACGGTGTAGGCACGCGCGGCATCGATAGCGACACGGACGATAAGCCTCGCGCGGCGATGGACGGCGTCCGGAATTCGCGAGGTTCGATCGCCGGTTGGGACGCGTCCGCCACGTTCGACGGAGCGCTGGATTGTTCAGAAAGATCCAGCGGCCGACGCGGGACCGTCAGCGTAACCGTCTCAAACGCCGATTTGATCGGCAGCGATTGCTCAAGCCGATGCGTTGCGAAGGTCATCGGTGTGGGCGTCTCGTAGCTCGTCAGGCTGCCGGTGATCTGGCTTGCTATGGCACTTGCGGCGTTCGTCGAGGGCGCCAGCGCGATTTGGATACGCTCGCCTCGACCCATCGCGTCGACCAGGGCGGCGGTCACGCCCCAGAAGTTCAGCGCGAACATCAGGAGCAAGTGGGCCAGCAGCGAAGCGAGCAAGCACCGCGCGAGCAGGTTGAGCTTGCGACTTCGCGCCGAGCGCATGAACGCCAACAACGTTAACAGTAGCAGCAACGCCAACAAGCCCCACATCAGATTGGGCAGCAGCGTGCTCCAGAGCGTTCCCCAATCGATCGAAGCCCGTTGAACGTGCGTCTCGGTGAACACTTCTCGCGAGGTTGTATGGTACAAATCGTAATCGCCAACCCCATCCGTCGATCCCTCCATCGCAGGGCGGTCGTCGGCCCGATCCGACGAAAAGTGGAGCCGGTAGCCGCCTAAGCTCAACGCCGGGTCGAGTTCGTTGGCAGCCGTGTTGATCACGTCACCCAGATTGGTCGGCGATTCATGATCTCCGCCGATGCGCCGGGCGCGGTACAGATCGTACCCCCCGACACCGCCCGCTCGATCGGAACTGAAATAAACGAAATCACCGAACGGCGTTACCGCGGGCGCGCCGTCGTTGGCTGGCGAATTCAGCGCGTCGAGCGCTTCCGCCGGCGTGAACCCCCGTTCCGTATTCAGCGTCATGTAGAGATCGTAATCGTGACGAAATACGTCTTCCCGCAGCGTAGCCGACCAGGCAGCGGGGTCCGGATGTTTCTCATTGCCCGGTCGAGGCCGATTGGAAGCGAAGTAGAGCGTCGCGTCGTCGGCCGAAATCGCCGGCCCGTAGTCGTTGAATTCGGAATTGACCGCCGAACCCAGGTTGACCGGCGCCAGCCACACACCGTCGCGCCGAGTCGCCACCCACAAATCGTATCCGCCGACACCACCAGGCCGATCACTGTAGAAGTAGAGCGACAGGCCGTCGCGCGTCGGCGAAGGGCCGAGTTCGTCATGGTCGGAGTTGATCGTGCGAAGCGGCTGGGGTTCGGACCAGCCGTCCAACGTTCGGTCAGCCGTGTAAATATCCGCCCCGCCGCCCGCTTTTCCGCGAACGAAGAACAGCGTTCGCCCGTCGGCGGTGATACGCGGTTCGTAATCGTCCGCGCCGGTGTTGATGATCTTGTCCAGCAGGGCGGGCGGTTGCCACAGCACATCACGCGTTCGAGCCGTCGCAACCGGTTCGGTGATCGTGTCGGCGTCGGTGTAAAACGACAAGCTCCGAGGCCTCTGATGCCAAGCAACGCCGAGCACGCCGACAACGGCTGCGAGCAGTACGCCGATGATGAACTTCTTCATGCCCCAACCCTCGCGATGACGATTAGTCACCGCGTGCAATCACGACCGGTGGATGCACGCGAATCTACGGTTCCACGACCGTGTCGAGGTACGGCTGCTGAACGCCGGCGGCCTTGCAAATGTCGAGAACGCGTACCACGTTGGCATACGCGGTGTTGCGATCTCCGCGAACGGTGACTTTTTGTTCCGCGTTGACCGCGACCGCCTCGCTGATAACGGCCTCCAGTTCATCCAGCGAGCTGCTCCGCCCGTTGACCACCACGCCGCCGTCGACATCGATGTTGACGACCAACTCTCGCAACACAGACGAGATCGGACCTCCGGAAGAAGCGATCGGTAGGGCAATGTTGATTTCTCGCTCCTCCTGGCGAAACGTGGTCGCCACGAGAAAGAAAATCAGCAAGAGAAACACCATGTCGATCATCGGGGTGATCTCGATCGTGGCGGTCGGTGCGGTGTCGGTACTGGCTTTGATCAGCATGACGGGCAACCTCAGGCTGTGGTCGTGGCCGACGCGGCGGACTCGCTGGATCGCGCGTCCGCGCCGTTGCCATCGGATTCAATCAGGCTGGCGATAGCGCCGGACGACGCGTCTTGTCCGACGTGCGTTTCGATGAACGTGCTGGCCAACTGATCGATCTCGACGATGAGAAGGTCGATCTTCGCGGATATCCAGTGGTAGCAAACCAGCACGGGAATCGCCACCAGCAGCCCTGCGGCCGTCGTAATCAGCGCTTCGTAAATGCCCTCGGCCAGCAACTCGGTTTTGCCGAGTGCTTCTCCCGAGCCTGCCACGGTTTGAAACGCCGTGATCATTCCGAAAATCGTGCCCAACAAACCCATCAGCGGCGTGATGGCGGCGATCACCGAGAGGACGCGAAGATACGCCCGCAACTTTATCGCAATGCGCTCGCCAGCCTCCTGGACGTGCTTCTCAAGCAGTTCGATCGGTTCGCGCCGACGCTTGATCGCCGTCTCGAAAATGGGTGCAATCGGACTGGTCGCAGCTTTGCAGTAGGCAAGCGCCTCGTCTCGCCCCCCGTCACGGGCCAACGCTGCTTCAAGCCCGGAGAGGAATCCGGGCGGAATCACGCGCCGGCGCGCAAGGGTCCACGTGCGCTCGAGAACCACAGCCAGCGCAATGAACGAGCAGATCAAGATCGGTACCATCATCAGACCGCCCTTGACGACGAAGCCCCAAACCGATTGCACGTCCGCAACCGTCGGAGCGACACCGCCCGACGATGTCGCCTGCCCTACAACGCCCGCAACCATCACGGTCATCCAGTCCATCACGATCTCGCTCCTGCCCGCAGGTCACTCGTTCGCCCGCCGCCGGTTCCGGCCCGACGCATCACGCGTTTCGCTATGCTTTCGTTCATCGGCCTGGCACCATCGACGCGGACGCGGCTTCCAGTTCCCGCCCCGCAAGGCGGGCCCAATGCGTCTGCTTGTACTTGGTGACGACGGTCTTGAACTGTTCCCTCGCTTCCACATTCTTGGCGAGCTTCGCAAAGCAACGACCCGCTTCGTACAGAGCAGCCGCGCTCCACTCCGGATACGCGTAAAGAATGTCAACCTTGAGAAGCTCGCGGATGGCGTCGTCGTATCGCTTCTGGGCGAAACAGCACTCGCCGATTTGAAACTGAGCGCGGGCGGCGGTAGGCCCTTGATGGCGATCCACAACGCGACGGTACGACCCGATCGCCTGATCGTATCGCTGTTGGTTCTCCTCCGCCAAGCCAACGCCGAACTGAGCCTGAAACCAATGCTCGTCATCCGCAAATCGTTCAAGGAAGGTGGAGAACGCTCGCCCGCTGGTCTTCCATCGCTGCAACTGGGCTGCACACTCGCCCAAACGAAGCAGCGCCGCCGGATAAACGTCGTCGTCAGAAAACTCAGTCGTCACGCGCGCTAAGTGTTCGCTCGCTCGCTCGTATCGTTTCACCTTGAACTGTGCGTCGCCGCAAAAGAACAACGCCGACGCAACCATCGCACTCTTGGGGAACTCGTCAATGAACTCGCCAAACCGCCTCGCCGCCGGCTGGAACTTCGACATCTCATACTCACAGACCGCCATTCGATAGGTCGCTTGTTCTCGCAGATCCCGAGCAGCCGCATCGCCCGAACGGGGGAGTTCGAGCACCTGCGCGAGTAGCTTGGCCGCTGATTCGTGTCGTCCCGCGTCCGCTTCGATCGCCGCCAACTCGAGCATCGCGTAGGCATTGGATTTCGGCGTGCCCGCAGCGAGCAATTGACGGTAAACGCCCGCCGCCTCGTCGGTCCGACCGAGCTGTCGTAACGCCCACGCTTTCTCGTAGAGCAGAGCGGCTCGAAGCGATGGGTCCATCTTCCCGGCGGTTTCCTGGTCGCTCTTGGCGATCAATTTCAGGGCGTCGTCGTATCGCTCCTGTCTCGCCACAGCGATCGCAAGTCGCGCGCTCGCATCGTTCGCATCCGTGTGTGTCGGCCACCGTTCCAAAAACCGACGAAACAGTTTCTCGGCAGCGGCGAAGCGCTCGCCCGCGAGAAGCGCTTTGCCTTGCTCCAACGTTGCCGAAGCGTCGAAGCTGTCTTCATCGGACGTACGCACAACCTCTTTGAATCGGTCCGCCGCCCGATCGAACCGCCCGTTTGCCAAGTCAATCATCCCGAGGTGATTCAACGCGTAAGGTCCGAATCGCGAACGCTTGTCCGCCGCCAGCACCTGCTCAAACGCTTTGCCGGCGTCATCCGATCGTCCCATCGCCACCAATGCTTGCCCCCGCTCGAACATGGCTTGCAGATGGTGCTCGCTGTCAGGAAAATGCCGGATCAAGCGATCGTAGGCGTCGATCGCTTCGGCATACAAACCGCCTCGCTGCCGAGAAAGCCCCAGCTTGAGCAACGCATCGTCCGCCGCCGCAATGTCAAGACCACCGGACAAATAAGCTTCAAGATACGCCCGCGCGTCGTTCCAACGTTCGCGTTGAAACGCAATGTCACCCAGCGCAAGTGTCGCCGATCGAAACTCGGGTGATGTCGCGGAATCCTCAGCGAACGGTTTCAACTGTACGCGAGCTTCGTCCAACCTATCGAGGCGATAAAACGCCATCCCCAGACGAAACGACGCCCACCTTGCCTGCGGTTGATCCGAGAACCGGTCGAGAAAACTCTGATAGACCTTGGCGGCGGCGGCGTATTGGCCTTGAAGGAAGTTGTTCTCCGCCGAAAGAAAGATCACATCCGGCCTGCGGGCGTGTTCGCCATACTGATCCAAAAACTCGCGGCATCGCCGCTGACTGCGGTCGAACTGCTTCAGGCGGTGACGCGACAGGGCAAGCAGATGCAGCGCGTCAGCGGCCATCGAATGCTCCCGATACGCCTTGCGATAATCCGCAAGCTCCTTGGCTGCGGCTTCGTAGTCGCCCGCACGAAACATCGCAACGGCGAGGTCGTACATCATCTCAGCACGAAGGTCGCTGCCGGGAAACTGAGACAAACACCGCCGCAACTGCTCGGCTGCGTCGGCGTTTCGCCCTTGTCGCAACAGGCACTTAGCCTGCCAATAGCGAGCGTCGTCTTGAAGGTCGCTCTCGGCGGTCGCGGTCGCTTCGAACGCATCACGCGCACGAGCGTAGTCGCCCAGATCGAACCACGCCCTCGCCCGGTCGAAACGAGCCGATTGTGCGAGCGGGCTGTCGGGAAACGACTTGAGCAATCGGTCGAGCAGCACCCCAGCTTCGGCAGGTTTGCCTTGTTGAAGAAGGACCGACGCTAGCCCCTGTAGCGCATCAGGAAGCGTCGACGTCTTGTTGTCGTCGATGATTCTCTGATAGGCTTCGCTCGCCTGCTTGCCCCTGCCCGAGCGATGGTAGCATTGTGCAAGCAGTAGATCCGCCTTGCGGGTCAGCGACGTGGCAGGACCACGCTGCACCATGTCTTCAAGCCTCTCCGCGGCGGCGGGGTATTGCAATTCTGCCATCAACGAGAGAGCCCAGAAGAACTCCGCGCGCTGCCGCATCTCGCTGTCAGGCCAACGGGAGACAAAATCACGGCTGCGACGCACCGACTCATCGAATTGACCACTTCGATAGAGCGCTTCAATCGCACCAGCCGCAGCGTCATCGGCAAGATCATGATCCGCGAATCGATCGACGACGCGACGAAAGGCGCTCGCCGCTTCCGGATGACGATGCAGCGCCATTCTCGATTCGCCAATCATTGTGCCGACTTCCGCCCCGAAGTCGAATCCACGCCGTTTCGCAAGCGGTTCGAGTTGCTCAAGCGCTTCCTCATACTTGCCCGTTCTGAACAGACACACCGCCAATCCATAACGCGCAACCGGCGCTTTCTTGTGCTTCGGGTGATCGGCTAGAAACGTGCGATATTCGTCAGCCGCCAACTCGTGCAGTCCGCGGTTGAGCAATCCGTTGGCCGTGTGGAATCCCCGAAGCTGGTCACCAACGCGACGCGTATCTTTCGCATCAGATGCCCAAGAAAGGTCGGCCGACACGCCCACCAAAACGAACGACACCATCGCCGCCAGCGTCGCTCGCCGTAGACCGTTGTGAGTCATCATATCGAGAACCCTTTCTGCGTCGCCAAGACCTCGCCGGCATTGTACCGAAGATCAGATGCAGCACTGTTAGACACGACGCATCGGGTGCACGCGCTGTCGCCGGAACCAGCGTGATGTTCGACGTGTTTGGTCGAAGGATACAACCCGCCCGCCGACGCCCGGTGACGCCCGGTGACGCCCGGTGACGCGCGACTAGATGACCCGGTAGCGTGCGATGGGCCAACGTCTGTCTGGCTAAAAGATTCAAGCAGTCGCACTGTCGCGACGTCCAACGACGAGACTGTTCGCCGCCCGATGAGTGTACACGCGCCAGCCGTCGGCGCCGGGTCGCGTTTGCGTTCGCCGGTGTATCACTGCTCGAGGGCAACAGCGGCGCGAGACATAGCGCTGCCCGTCTTCCTTCGAATCTCGGCGCAACACCTGCTATTGACCAGTCAGCCCGTCATTCACCAGCGATCGCAGTTTCGATTCGAGCATTTGACGCAGGGCTCGTGTCGATTCCGCCGCCGCCTTGTAGTCGGCAGCCTGTCGGCTCAGATGCTCTGCCTCTGTCGCCAATTCGACGGCCGACGCTTGAATCGCCGAGGCTTTGCTCTGCAGCATTCGCGCCCGCTCGGCGAGCGCCTTCGCTCGCACAATCGCGTCTTCGCGTTCCCCAGCGTCGAGACCCGCCGCCTTCTGTTCGTGTTGACCAGCGCTGCGGATGAGCGTCGCAGCAGCCGAACGCACCGCCTCCGCCTCCGCTGCCAACGCGTCAGCCGCATCGCGGTACGATCGAGCTTCGCCCTCCAGGGCGGAAGCCTGCTCGTCAACTTGTTCGATGTCTGATCCCGCCTCAACAATGTCGCGACGCAACGTTCGGATTTGCTCGCGTCGCAACGTCGAGATCGGGGAATTGCCCGCCGCGGTGCGCAGGTCGACCACCGCGCCCGGATGGATCAGTTCCACAAACGCGGCGATGGCGGAGTGCTGTCTCGCCGTGGCGAACACCTCGATGTGATCGCCGCCGGCAACCACCCGCACCGGAACATCCGCACTCGCCATCAGTGTGGTCAGACTCTGCAGCTTGCCAGCCGGCAAACGATACACTCGCCCGACAATGTTCTCGTCCGCAGGTTGCGGCGCTGCTGCGGAAATCTGTCCACCGAACGTAGCATCGGGGAATCCTTTCTCGATCGTAACCGACAGTTCCGAGATCCGGGCCGCCAGGTCGCTCATTTGTTGCTCAATCTCACCCAGACGACCGCCGGCGCGCGAGTCCGCCCGTGGTGGCTGGCGAGTGGAAACAAACAACTCATTTGCTGCGTCCGTCGGAACGGTGGTCGCCTGCTCCGAACCCTCGCTACCCGACGTGACAATCGCGACATCGTCCGGCGTGCTCTTGTCGGATGTCATCAACCCATTCTGGTATGCCCGAACGCGGGACGACGGCACCGCTGCCAGATCGACAAGCAGGCTTGACGAGGATGGGTCACGCGGCGATTCGCCCGCAATTGTGTTCGATACTGCTGAGGCAGAATCGGCTACAACCGGCGACGAATGGGCAGGCGCGACCAGCCAGCCAACCGACATCACCACCACCGCCAACACCCCGCCAGCCAGAGAACGATTGGGCACCACGCGCTCGGTCATCACCATCGAAATCCTCCGTGCCAATCGCCTGCCGCCTCCGCTCAACACTCCAATTCCCGCCGCGGGCATCACGACCGAGGGCGGCAGGCTGATGAAGCGTTTGGTTGTCAGCAGCGCTTCGGCATACGCTCGGCGATCCTTGGGAAGCAGCCAGGTCACCCAAGCGTCGCAACAGTCGTCAGCCTCTTCGTGCAACCGGCGACGCACCCACCAGACCACAGGATGCCACCAGTAGACGCAACAGAGAACGATTTCCACCCAACAAACCCAATGATCCCGGCGTGCTACATGGGCCAGTTCATGAATCACCACAGCCCGTTGCCCACGAGCGTCCAAGTCGCGCCAAAGCTGCGAGGGAAGCACCAGCCGCGTTTTCAAACCGCACCAAATCATCGGAGAACAACGATCGTCCGACAGATACGCCATCGGCGGGCGCTTCAAACCGAGCGACCGCGCGCAATCCGCCACCATCGATCGGATGCTGTCCGGCGCCGGCGTCGCACCACGGATGACACGCCCATACCTCATCACACCCGCGCTGCGAACGATCGCCACCACGAGAATTCCAAACAGCCAAATGCCTGCCGGTACCGCCGGCAAGCGCCCCATCCCAGCGCGGACCGCCGCCAAACCCATCACCCACCACCGCCACCGCGACTCGCTCCCGAACCACGCCGTACCCTCATCACCGGCCAGCCGTCCTTCCGCAGAGTTGTCAACCGCATCAGCCCCGTCCACAGCAGGCAGGTCGTTTACGGGACGATCGTTGACGGCGATTCGTCTGTCAGCATCGCCACGGATCGATTCTAGTGAACTTGGCCCGCGACGCGTTAATCCCGCGGCGCGATCAGCCTGCCGCGCGTGCGGCGGATACCCTATTCTTCGCCCTCGGCGAAGGGTGGGGGACGGCGTGTAAACGAGGCGGGGCGGGCTGCGAAAGAACGGGCGTTTTTCAACCAACGATTCCTCGGCAGAAAGACCGTCTCGCCGGGCAACATCGGACGACGACCCTGCGGACGAATCGCCCATTACAGGCGGCCTTCCCAATGCTACGGTCGGTGCGGTGAGATGGGCGTCATTCGAAAGCGCGGCGTCCGACGACGAAAAAGTCACTGTATCAAAAACCGAGCCCGGAAGCGGCGCTTCCGGAAGCACCGGTGCAATGACGAACCAGATGAGCACGACCAGCCAGAGCGAATGCCGCGTCGTAGGCCGAAAGGGCAGAAGGCGGCACACAGCAGCCACCACAACAGCAAGAGGGACCGCCACCAGTGCGCTCTGCCAGATATGATCCGTTGATAGGGTCACCCAAAACCCCATCGCTGCCCTCCAAGGAATTACGGCGTACGTTTTGGATTGGCTTCGAGGCGCTCGATCAGCCGGTGAAGCTCATCAATCTCTTCCTCCGACAAACGCTCCGTCCGAACCAACTGCAACACCAGTGGCCCCGCCGCGCCGTCGTAAATCTGCTGTACAAGCTTCTTCGCACGCGATCGACCGACACGCTCACGCGAGATTTTTGCCCGAAAAACGTGGGCCAATCCCGACTTGTCGCTCGCAACGACGCCCTTTTGCTCCAGCCGCGTCAGAAAAGTCAGCACCGTCGTGTACGCTACCTTGCGTTGCCGATCGTGCATCTCGTTCATCACTTCGCGCACGGTGGACGGACCAAGGTCCCAAAGCACCTTGAGGACTTCAAACTCGGAACTTCCCAAATCGTAGTTCTTGCCAGCCATCGTCTCTTCTCAAGGCGCTGATGCGCGACTGCGATCATCCTCCCTAACCCTACTACATGCGTCGGAGGACGTCAATCCCAAATCGCCATTGCCGACAACAATCGACATCCACGCCCGGCAACGTCATGCTCTCCGGCGCAACGCGTCGAGACGTAGGCACTGCGTCGGCGAGCCCAGGGGACGTTGGGTCGTAGCGTGCGTCCGGGAGCTTCTCTTCTTTTAGTTGTCCAACCTGATCAAGGCGTGAGCAGCATGCCGGCGAGTCGACCTTTTCACGATCGGCATTTAGAATCAGCGGCAGAAGTGAACGCCCGCCCGTGTCGGCGGCGAGGCGACTGATGCGGCGGGTGGCCAATCTCCTCTGGAGGTGGCGGACGCGACGTCGAGATGGTCAATCAGAAGAACCCGAGGCCGGATATCAGATGACGAAAGGAAATGACGTCGATTTCTCGCACCGACATGTTCCCGCTACGGGTCAGCATGTACAGTTCGTAGCAGAGTCGCCATTGAACCGCGACGATCGAATAGACCAACAGCACGCCCGCTGCAGATACCTCGGACAAGAACCGCGTCCGGTTGACCAACATCACCGTGCTGGCAAACGCCACCGTCGCCAGTTTGAAAACGACCAACGCCAAAGGCCCGAACGGCAGAATGCGAGCCGCGATCGGATTCGATTCGTGCAAAAGCCCCTGATGATGAGCCGACACCGTCAAGACGAGGTCGAACACGCTGATCGTCCAAACGCCGCAGAGCAAACAGATGACACGGTGCGACCGAGCCGCCACCACCCAGTCGATGAAGCGACGACCCCAAGCGCGATGCATCACGTGCCTCGGCGGCAGAAGATTGGGCGTAGCGAAGTGGCTCATAGAGGCCGTATCGGTTCAGCACCCGAGCACCTTGACGAGCCAGGCGATCCAACCGAACTCCCCCGCCCCAACATCACCGCCACCTGTTCCGATCACACACGTCCCCCAACCTTCGTCGCGAGCCAAGAGTGGGAGACGAACAGGATCCGCGATAAACTCTCCGGACCCGAGTAAGTATCAAATAACGTGCGTCCCGGACGCGCCACCCAACCAAACGGAAGCCGCCAATGATGAATCCCGCCGATAATCCGCCCCTCACGCACGTCGATGATTCCGGAAACGTGCGTATGGTCGACGTGTCCGATAAAAAAATCACCGTCCGAACTGCCGTCGCGTCCGCCGTCGTCTCGATGAAACCCGACGTGCTCGATCGCCTCGTGCAAGGCAAACTCAAGAAGGGAGAATCGCTCGCCGCCGCCAAGCTCGCCGGCATCAACGCCGCCAAGCTCACCGGACAGCTAATCCCACTCTGCCACGTCCTACCCATCGATTGGGTCGACATCGCCTTCACCACAACAGGCCAAGGCCGATTGGAAATCCGAGCAACCGCCCGCGCAGAGGCTCGCACCGGCGTAGAGATGGAAGCCATCACCGCCGCAAGTGTGGCAGCGCTAACCATCTACGACATGGCCAAAGCAGCCGACCGCGCCATCGTCATAGGCCCGATTCAATTGGAATCCAAAACCGGCGGCAGAAGAGGCCCCTACCAACGCACCGACGGCGGCAGCGGCAAGATGCAGAACCCCCCGTAGCGCGTCACGCCGACGGCGGAGACGCGATGGAGGCTGCGGTCGACATGGTCGGAATCACGCGCCCATCTCGATCGGATTCGCTACGGGCGCCCTTCGACGTCTGCCAGCGGGTTCGACGGTAGAGTGAAAGACTCACCCGCGCGGTAGAGGCTCAGACGGCTGCGGATTTCAGTCACGTATTGGGGGTATCGCGTGGATTCGGCGATCGACACAGCGTGTTCAGCCGTCGCCACGGCGCTGTCGAATTGGCCCGCAGCGGCATACGCGGCGGCCAGCGTGTCCAACGTCCGCGCAGTCGGCGGGTTCTCCAAATCTGCGACGCGTGACGCAAGCCGAAGCGCCTCTTCTGGCTGGCGTGACGCGGGGTTCGGATGTGTCGCGAACAACCAGGCGACCATGCGAACCGGCTCAAGCCATTTCGGACGAGCGAGCGATGCCTGTCGGGCCCGTTTGATCGCGTCGTCATAGCGCGCAACCGAGGTGAGGGCTTCGGCGCTGCCGACCAGCGCCCGCGCGTTCGATGGTTGATATTGAAGAACGCGGTCGAACGCGCGAATGGCCTGTTGCGGTTGGCCGGTGCGAAGTCTCGCTGACCCCAGCGCGAGGCCTGCGTCGACGAAGTCCGGCTTGAGACGCACCGCGTGCTCAAGCAATTCGACGGACTCGTTCATCGCACCGGTCCGCATCAGCGCCCGCGCGAGAAGAAACATCGCCTCCGGTTTTCCGGGCAGCTGCTGGGCGCGTCGAAAGTGGGCAACCGCCTGATCGTATCGACCGGTTGCGTAGAACATTAACCCGAGATTCTGATGGGCTGCGGGATCACCCGGTTTGGTCTGCAGGGCGCGCTCACAATAACCAATAGCCTCGTTCGGTCGTCCGATCCGCCCGAGTGCAGCGCAGAGGTTCATGTTGGCGTCGTAGTCCTCGCTGTTCAGCTTGAGAGCTTTGCGGTAATGGGCGATAGCCTGTTCCGTCAGGCCGGCCTCAGCGAGATGCGCGCCGTAGGTACTCTGGGCCCGGAAGGAGTCCGGACGCGCTTCCACCGCGGAATGCCAGATCGACTCGGCGGTCGCGTATTGGCCATTGCGGGCCCATGTGGCGATTGCAAGCGGAACCGCAGCCAGCAGTCCGGCCGCGACCAACGTAGGCCGACACCATGCTGCCACCGGCGAGACCGTCGACGTGCGAGACCGACGCATAACGAATAGATACACGGCGACAACGATCGCGGCGATCAAACCCATTGACGGCAGGTACATTCGCCGCTCGGCTGCCACCTCCGTAATAATCGGCAGAACGCTGGATGTCGGAGCCAGTGTGACAAAGAACCAGATCCCCACAAAGCCAACCGCTGGCCGGCGGGCGTATGCAATGATCGAACCCGACAAGAGTATCAAGAGTGCGATGGCCTGGAACGCGACCTGAGGTAATGCGAGGATTTTCGGGTAGCCATAGTCGATCGTCAGCGGGTGCGGCCAAAACAGAAGCGCGATGTACTGCAGGATGAAAACGCACTGGTTCTTCAAGTACATCCACGGCCCGATGGCAATCGTGACGCCGACACTCTCGCCTCGCGGCTGGCTTAGAACAATGAGCAATACTACTACGCCTGTTGCAAGAAACCCGACGTACAACCGCCAGCGACTGCGCAATGTCGCAGCCCAATTATCGAATAGGAATGCACGATCAAGAAGACAGACGATCAGTGGGGCTGTGATGATGGATTCCTTGCACAACGCGCCCAGCGTGCAGCTTCCCACTGCGACAGCCGACCAAACGCGCCGACGTGAAGACCCGTGCGCCCGAGCAGCGGCGTTGAGGGTCAGCAGGTAGAACGCGGCCATCATTGATTCAGTCCGCTGGGTCACGTAGTTCACGCATTCGGTCTGCAACGGGTGCACCAGCCAAAGAAGTGCGGCGGCCAGCGCCAGCCAATCCGAGTCAGCCCCGAAGAGCGGTCTCAGACGGTCAGTTCGAAAGACCCAGCGAAGAAGGCTGAACAAAAGCAGGCCATTGAGTACGTGCACGAATAGATTGAATGCGTGATAACCGCGCACATTGAATCCGCCGAGTCCATAGTTGATCGCCAGAGAAAGGTTCACGATGGGCCTACCCGACACGGGCAAATCACGGGGAGGCCAGAGAACATCCAAGAGCGGCGACAACGCGCGAATGGAAGGGTTGTCCAGAATGGCGGGCCTGTCATCGAAAATGAACGGGCCGGACAACGTGTTTGAGAACAGCCCCACGCCGACAACGACTATGATGAGTGGGCCAATCCATCGAAGGTGAGTCGATCGGTGCTGTTGAGAGGTCGCGTGTTCACGCACGTCACGGGCCTTGGCGGCGATGAACCGACCGGACTAGCCGATCAGTGGTTGAAGCCGGGATTCGCTATTCGTCATGCATCAGACCACGAGCGTACCCGGACCAACTGACCGATTCAAGCAACGGCTGCGCGTTTCTCGCGGCGATTCATGCCCACATGCCCCGCGAGTTCCGGAAGGACCAAGCTTGGTGTTCCGCTCCGGTGAACACGACCAGTCAACGCGCGACCGCAAGCCTTGGGGCGCAAGCTGACGGACGATGGGCATCAAGCCGCTTCTGGACTTTCCCGATACCCGTCAGTAGGATCGCCCGCGCTTGGGGACCGTGGAGTCGTCCCAACGGGGGTTCGTTCCTTAGAAAAACAACTCGTTTCTTCCATGGCGAGAAGGAGAATTGAGATGATGCATTCGAGAATGGCAGGCACCTGGCGCACGGGGCTTGTAGTCGGACTGACGTCGGTCGGTGTTCTCTGCTGCTGCGCAGCCGCCCGTGCGGAGGTGAAAAAGAGCATCGCAGTCGCCCCGATCGCCTGGTCGGCAGGCGCGGTGTCGTGGATCACGGGCGAGGCGATCGAAGCCCAACTCATCAGCGAACTGACCAAGAGCGGCCGATACCGCGTGGTCGAGCGTGAGAACATAAGCGGTATCCTCGGCGAGCAGGACATGGCCGCCGGCGGTCGCACACGCAAGGGGTCCGGGCCTAAGACCGGAGACCTGGAAGGCGCGCAGTTGATGATCAAAGGGGTCATAACCGACGCCGAAGAGGAATCAGCGAAAGGTGGGAGCGGGGCGTTCGGCGGGCTCGGTATCGGTGGCAAGAAGACTGTCTATCGCGTCACCATGGACTTCCGTATCTACGACACGCAAACCAGCTTGATCCTGGACACAGCCACTGTCACCGCCGAGCAGGTGAAGAAAAAGAAGGGCGGCGGGCTGCGCATCGGCAGACTCGGTTTCAAAGGCGATAAGAGCAAAGGCGACACCACCGGGGCGATCGTTCGCGATCTCATCAAGCAGGCGCTGGTCTCGATCGACAAGCAAGCCGGGAAACTCCCCTGGAAGACCACCGTCCTGATCGTGAAGAAGGACGGCAAGGTGGTGATTCGCGGCGGCAGTCGCGACGGGCTTGAAGATGGCATGCGTTTCAAGCTCTTCCAACTCGGCGAGCAGCTCATCGACGAGGACACCGGCGAAGTTCTCGATGAAGGCGAGGAAACCGAGGTTGGCGAGATCAAGCTCGTGAAGGTGAAAGAGAAAGTCTCCTACGCAACGAAGGTCGCTGGCGACACCGCGCAGAAAGGCAACGTCGTCAGGCTGATCACCGGCGATTGAGTCGGCAGGGTTCTACGCCAACACCACGTACGGGCGGAGCATTCGCGACCGATCAGACCGATCCACGTCCGGCGGCCTGACGTTGCGCTCCAAACCGGAGCGACACTGATTCGTCACTCCGCCCGAATGATCGATCATCTCTCCACAAGCGAGTCGAGAGGCTCGGGCTCGGAGAAGAGGAAGTCATTGAACTGCCGGGGCAGGGACAACTCGAACAGCACGGTCGACGGATCCGTTGCACTACCGCCACGCAGGCCGTTATCCGTTACGGCGAACACGTTCTGATCGATGAACACGCCGCGTGTGTAGGAACTGTACGGCATCTCACCGAACTGCGTGCTGATGCGACCCATTTCAGTGAATCCGTCCGTCGTGGACAAGCTGTAAACCATCAACCCTTCGAAGGACTGCACGCTGATCGGCTCAATCTCGTCGACAGGCGGGACATCTGAACCATCCGTTTCGGGCGGCGAGACCGGTTCGATAGGCCCGGTGGAGGTTCCCTCATCGGCTGATCCGCTTCCACTACTGACGCCGCCGTCGATCGGATCGCCTTCGATCGGAAACGGGTCAATGCCCACAACCTCGCCAAAGTTCATCGAAACAGGGAAGGCGATCAGGTTGGACTCCGGAAAGTAGGTGAACGCCTTGGGGTCGTACAACGCCTCCGAGTAAGCCCCGTTGTCCTTTCCGATGATGACGTTGTCCATGAGAGTGGGCGAGGCGAAATTCGATACATCGAACAACGAAAGCTGCACCGCCCAGGGAGCGAATTCACCGGGCGGCGGAACGTACTGTCCAACAGCCAGCAGGTGATCGTCATCCACCGGCACAAGGAACGTGGAAAATCCGGGGACTTTCAACTCTCCCACGACCCGCGGATTGGTGGGATCGGCAAGGTCCAGCGTGAATAGCGGATCGATCTGCTCGAACGTGACCACGTAACCACGGTCGCCGAGAAAACGAGCCGACTGAATCGTCTCGCGAGGGGCAATGTTGTCGACGCTGCCGACGATGGTCAGCTCGCCGTCGGTTTGACCCAACACATAGACCGCGTTTGTCGATTCCGAAGTCAGACCTTCAACGCTGAACGTCGGCCCCACCGTGGAGGCGACCCGAAGGTATCCGTTGTATTCGCCCATGGAATACTGGTTCAGGATGCGCCCCGGAACGGAACCCGTCGCCACCGGCTCGGCTGCCCCATTGTTGTAGGCGAATTTGTAGATGTCGGTGGTATCGCGCGTGTCGCCGAAAAAGTTGTAATTCGTGTCAGTCAGATACAATGCGTCCAGTGACGAATAGATCAAACCCGGTTCAGCCACCACGCCCTTGGCCGTAAAGGCGGCGTTGTTGTCGACATCCAGGCTGATCACGGTAACGATGCCGAATCCGTCCGGATCAGCTGGTCGATAAAGGTCCTGCCAGTCCAGAACGTCGCCGGACGACTGGGCATCGCCATCGGCGACCCTCTCGAAACGCGGAAGGACCTGTTCGGACGTGATCTGAGGAACGGCGAATCCGATCCGGCCTAGGAACGGGAGGTCGTCGTAGAAGTAAGATTGGAAGTTGGCGACGACCAGATACAGCGTTCCGTCGATCATCCGACTGGAAGAGACGGACCCCTCGAAACGGGTTTCAGACAGGACAGCGGGCTGCGACGGCGAACTGACGTCGATGACGGTGACGATGGTCTGCGGCCGAGAGAATACCGGAGCAGATGCCCCGCCGATGACGTCATTGCTTTCAGTGCCATCAGCAGTAGCAAACTCCCCGTAGGTGCCGGTCAACGCCACCACCTTTCCGTCGCGGAGATACAGGTCGCGTCCGTATCCGGTGAGCGGCACTTCGGCCAGCAAGGCGATCGCGTCGGCGGGTTGAAGTTGCACGATGCGCAGCTTCTCGTCCGACATCAAGTACAGGTTGTTCCCATCGGTCTTGACGACGTCGGCTTCGTCGACCCCGACTTCTTGGATGGTGGTATCGGAGAAGACGGCATCGTCGGCGCGTTCGCTCCCACCGGGTGCCAGCGGCGGCGCTGCGTTTTCCAGCAGGTCCCCACCACCGGCTGAACCGTTGCCGTCGGCGGCGAAATCGGAAGACGGAACGCCCAGAACGATCTCATCGATCGTTGGAAAACCCAAATTGCCGCCACGGGAAGATTGAGCCTGCACCTGCCCGGTGAAATAGTCGAGAAAATCGCGTTCCGATTCGAAAGGCACCAGCTTGGCTGATCCCGTTTCGTTACCGCCATTGGGTAAAAAGATCGGGAAACCCAATTGCCTCAACAACCCGCACCCCGACACAAGCACCGTCGCCACGCCCATCAGCCACCATCGTCGACACATGATTTTGACTCCGATTCCGTTATTCCACCCAGATTCCACCCAGCGGACTCCCGCGCGATCGCACGTTACGGTTGCTGCGCGTCGCGTCATCGAATGGCATCGTTGAACGGACCAAGTGCCCGGTCAAGGTCGTTTAAGGACCCTTACAGAGATGGTCCACCAGGTGGCCGGCACGAGCCAGCGTCAACCACGTCGAGCTGAAGATCAACAGGTGTGATCCTTCGACGAACTCGTGCGGACGCCGGGCCGGAAACTTCATGCGGCGGCTGGCTCTGCAAGGATTCGTCAAAACCGAAGGTGGACGATTCTGCGCGTGAAATTGGCCAAGGCTGGGGCGAGTTCGTTGTATCCAACCGAGTCGACCAGCGCAGCATACGCCGTGTCAGCAACGTATCTGATGATGCAGACGAGATCGCGAGCGATTCTCCGGCGAACTCCGGGCCTGCGCGCTCACGCAACCTCGGTTCCAACGATAGCACCGAGCAGGAAGCGCTCCGGCGGGCATTCCTGCTTCCGATGCTCGAGGCGTGGCGGGTGCTCCCCAAATCCAGTCCCATCCCGATCAGCCGCACGACATACGTATTGCGTCCTGACTTTGAGGCGAATAGCCTTTCGGTTACGCGAACGGTCATCGCATGCTGATAGAGCCTCGCGCGCTGTTGAGTGGGCTACCCATGACCATTGCGTCGCCACGCGTGGCCCGCTTGCGAACACGGCTCTCGAAAAGACCGAGATCGTTGGCAGACGGACGCGTTGTCCGCTGAGATGACAAAACGAGCTATTGTGGTATGGTGTAGTCCCTAGTTCGTCGACCGGGAGGATAATTGTCTTGCATCACCGTGCCAGAACCCGCGAGTGTCTGCTTCTTGCAGCTTACGGCGCCTTCCTGGTCGCACCGCTGATTCATGTCCTCCTCGAGGCGTCGCAGTGGCACGACGATTGCCGTTTGATTCAGGATCATGGGCGTGTTCTGCGGGCAGCGTGTGACGGTCCGTGCGACGACCCCTCGCATCACCATCGTCCTTCCCATCACTCCGATTGCTGCATCATTTGCCAAGCCCACGCCGCACCATACCTGACGGGCTGGGCGATCCGTCTTGACTCCAGCGCCCCAAGTGGAATCGCCGGGGTTCCGCGTGAACAATGCGTTCCCCCCTCCCTTGAACGATCTTGGCCCGACGCTCCTCGCGGTCCGCCTGTCTCGTTTGGCACAACCTGACGTTATCCCAACGAAGATATATCGCTTGAGTTCGCGCGCGGATGCGCGCGCATTCACTTTACGTCGCCAAGAAGGAGACCATGATGTGGCATCTACCGACCACGTGTGCGGCGTTCGTCGTTTGGACTGGAATGGTTGGCGTTGCGATCGGCCAATCCCAGCCCAAGCCACCTGCGCAGAGTGACAACGATTTGGCTGGTTTGGTGCGAAGACTCGGCGAACGACTTGACGCAATGGAGTCTCAGCACGAGTCCGACCAACGCCGAATTGAAGAATTGGAGCAACGGTTGAATCAACTTCAGCAATCGACATCAGGCACGGCGCGGGATCAAGAGATCGAACGAATCAAGGAGGAAATCAAGACCGAACTGGGTGAGCCGCAACCATCTAGTGGCATTTTCGACTTGTCTCCCTCCGGGTTCGGGACCAGCAACCAGATGAACCCACCGATTACCGTGTTCTTCGATGGTGGGGGAAGCGTTTCCAGCCGCGGTGCCAACAAAGCCTTGAATCGCTTTAACCTCCGCGAGGTCGAATTGGATCTCCGGGCGGCGATTTCGCCCTCAGCCGATGGAGTAGTGATCCTGACTCTCGAAGAGGAGATCGGCCAAAGCGTACGGGGTGACATCAACGTCGGTCGGAACGTCGACATCGAGGAATCGTACATCAACTTTCACTCGCTGCCCCACGATTTGTCGCTGAAGATGGGAAAATTTCGCAATCTATTCGGCATGAACAATGTTTTGCACACACACGACCTTCCGCAAATTGATCGCCCCTTAGCCGTCCAGAATTTTCTCGGCCCGGAAGGACTCCTGACCACCGGCGCCTCGCTCAGCTGGCTCGTTCCGAATCCGTGGGACAAGTACGTCGAGGCGACGGTACAAGTGGTGAATTCCGATGGCGGTGACGGCTCACCGATTCTTGGCGGCCCCAATGCTGACAACCCGGCCGTCGTAGGACACGTGAAGTACTTCGACGATCTAACGGACACAAGCTCAATCGAAATCGGTGGTTCGTACTTGTTCGGCAGTACCAGTCGAGATTCGGACTTCGACGCGAACATGTTCGGGCTCGATGTTACTTATCAGTGGGTGGACCCGGACCCCAGCAAGTTTCACAGTTGGGTCGTGCAGAGTGAACTATTCTGGGCAAAGAACGATATCGACCACGGAGCGTTTCTCTCCGAACGCAACACCAGTTTTGGCGGCTATGTGTTTGCTCAATCCCAGATCAATCGTGACTGGTACGTAGGGTGCCGCGCGGACTACAGCGAGTTTCCTAACTCCGATTCACGCGGCGATGGGGACTCCGACTTCGCCCTGTCACCATATGTCACGTGGTATATCAGCGAATTCCTGCGCGCTCGTCTCGAGTATCAACACCGCTGGTTTGACCGCGATGGATTTCGAGATCGCAGCCCGGACAGCGAGGATGTCGTGTTGCTTCAGTTCACAGGCGTGATCGGCGCCCACCCACCTCACCCCTATTGGGTCAACCGGTGACGCCGAAGTTGCTATCGAGGAGACCAATATGAATAAGCGAGTCGCGAGGGCACTGGCGCTCGGATGTGCGATCACTCCAGTCTTGTCCAGTTGCAACGACGCAATTCTTATGAGCGTTGTCGCTGGAGTTCGAGATGGCACAATGACGACCACTACAGAGCTCATCAATGCGTTCTTCGAGGATCACTTCCTCGCTGGAACACTTACAGACGAAGGGAGCGGTGATGATTCATTCGTTCAACTCTAGTTCTCGACAACGTTGCCGTGGAAGCCGCGAGCTCCCGGGCCTACCTCGTCTGTTCGCCACCGTAGCCATTCTGGTCACGGTCACGTTCAGCCAGTCGGCGGCGGCGGCCTTTCGGGTCGTGACGACAACACCGGGGTACGCCGACATCGTGAAACAAATTGGACGTTCTCACGTGTCGGTAGTCAGCGTCATGCGAGGACCGGAGAATTGGCACAACGTGAAGCCCAGGCCAAGCCAAATGATGAAAGTCAAAAGGGCCAAGCTCTTCATTCACTCCGGCTTGGATGGCGAAGCGTGGGCGCCGCTGCTCGTCAAAGGTGCCCGCAACCCGAACCTTCTCGCCGGAAGGCCGGGCAACATCGACGTCTCACGCGGCATTCGGCTCAAGGAAGTGCCCAAGACGGGACAACTCACGCGTGCGCTGGGTGATATCCATGTTTACGGGAATCCGCACTACGCTCTCGACCCTCTGAATATCATCATCATTGCGCGAACGATCACTGACGCCCTGAAACGCGTCGAGCCCGCTTCCGCCGACGAGTTCGAAGCCAACTATACGGATTACGCTCGGCGGATGCGCGATCTCTCCAATCGGTTGGTAGAGAAGATGAAGCCCTTCAAGGGGACGCCGATCGTGACGTACCACCGAACGTGGCCTTATTTCCTCGCGCGTTTCGGATTGGTTTCGATCGGTGAGGTCGAACCCAAACCGGGTATCACGCCCGGCCCCAGGCATCTGCTCGAATGTGTCGACCGTATGCGCGCCCGCGGTGCAAAACTCGTGATCGTCGAAACGTTTAACAGTCTGGAAAACGCTCAGTGGGTGGCTAAACGCGTGGATGGTAAAGCAATTGTATTGGCGCAGGAGGTCAAGGCTGTTAAAGGAATTGACACATATGAAAAACTGTTTTCTTATGACATCGACCAGATCCTGACAGCGTTCCAGGAGCTTGGGATCGCACCGCACTCCGGCGAGTGACGGCGGCTATCGCCTTCATCACAATAACGCACATCACCCGACATGGAGACCACCCACAATGCTTGACATTCTCGCAGCCCCGTTTGTTGCCTGTCTGATTCTGACGGGAATACATTGCTATCTCGGGATCCACGTTGTTACACGCGGCGTGATTTTTGTTGACTTGGCATTGGCGCAAATCGCGGCGCTTGGCGCAACGGTCGGGACACTGTTCGGTTTCGCACCGCATACCGGCGCGACGTACGCATTTGCCCTGGGGTTTACGTTTGTCGGTGCGGCGACGTTCGCGTTGGGACGTTTTCGCGACCGCCGCGTGCCGCAGGAAGCCATCATTGGAACGGTGTATGCCGTCAGCAGCGCCTTGGCCATTTTGGTGCTCTCGAAACTATCCATCGGCAAGGATGAGATCGAAGACATGCTGGTCGGGCGGCTCCTGTTCGTCGACTGGATCGAAGTCGGCAAGACCTTGGCGATCTACTCCGTCATCGCTATCGTGCATTTTGCTCTTCGCCGGCAGTTTTTTGCGATTTCAAAATCCGTGGAAGATGCAAGAGAATCCGGGATCCGCGTGCGACTGCTGGATTTTGTGTTTTACATGACTTTTGGAATGGTCGTGACTAGTTCCGTGCAAATGGCCGGCGTCTTGTTGGTTTTCAGCTATTTGGTTGTTCCCGCCGTCTGCGCAATGATGTTTTTTCGGACGATCGGTCGACGTCTTCTCGCCGGCTGGGCTATCGGAGTTCTCGCAAGCGTCGGAGGACTGCTTGCGAGCGCCATGTGGGACTTTCCGACCGGTGCGTCGGTCGTCGGATGCTTCGGAGCGATATTCGTGTGTTGTGCGCTCGGAAGTTGGCTCGTTGGTCTTCGCGGAGTCAGAGCGTATTCGAGCGATTGCAATTGACGGCGAGTGGCGAAGCAAACGAGCGTGTCACTGCCACAGCGAACGCCGTTTTTATGTAGGAGGCACCCGCTTCTGCTGGCGAGGATCATCCGAGAGAAAAGGACGACGCGGGTAGGTCACGAATGACATCTCCGACGTAACCAATCACGTAGCCGTACCGGTGGGGCGCATCGTCACGCATCCGCATCGGGCAAACGGTCCCACGGCGTTTGGCAGTCCGGACCAACAACAACCAGCGGATTGGGGAGCGTCGCCTGTATTGCTTCGAGATGGCTTCCGAAAACCAATTCACGAATGAGCTTGCGGCCGGCTGCGCCTACGACGACGAGGCTGTCGTGCGCAACGCTGTACAGGTTTTCCTCAAGCGTTCCCGTGTCGTACAGCTTCCAATCAACGTCACTCCCCACCACGGTGTCGAGGATATTCGCATCAGCCAAACTCTGGTCACATTCGTCCTTGGTGACCCCCTCGAGTTGCGTATGGATCGCGAACGGAACTCGCGCCAACCGCGCGATGGCCATCCCTTGTTTGACGGCGACCGCTCCCAGTTCCGAGCCGCCGAAAAACGCGGACACGTTCGTCCAAGCTTTGAACGACATCGCCGGAATAAACACGGGAAACGGCGCCTGCTTGACGAGGCTGCGTACTTTCGGGCCGATGTGGCCTAAGCCAATTCGGTTGGACTGTTGGCTGATGACGCGCGGGCAGGCCATCATTGTCCACTCGTTGGGAAGCAGTGGCAAGTTGCCGCTATGTCGCTCTG
>CAYQFV010000031.1:26595-29723 GCA_964416845.1 uncultured Phycisphaeraceae bacterium
GCCATCATTGTCCACTCGTTGGGAAGCAGTGGCAAGTTGCCGCTATGTCGCTCTGGTGGCACGAAAAACTCGTAACGACACTTAGACTCGGCAAGAATCTGCTCGGCGTGTTGGCGTGCGGTCGCCGGATCCGCAACATAAGAATCGTCAAGCTGTAGCACCAACTTATCGCGCCCGACGTCCATCGCGAGTTCAGTGGTCTCAGGAATGTAGACAGCCAACGATAGCCCGAACTGCTGCCTGGCAAAGTATGCCGATTGCATCAGATTCTCACGCCCCATAGGCGAGTTGCGGAAGACGTGCAAAAGAGTTGTTTTCATCGTACCGAATCCTACAGCAGCGAAATCCTTCCTCACGACGCGGGCGATCCCGCGTACATCACTCCGCAATCGTACCACCCAAAGCGACGCCGACAAGCGCGCCTTCCTCGTCGATACCGAACACGTGCATGTGACGGTCCGACCTTGGCAACTTTCGTGGCCCGCCTCCGATCGAAGCGTAGCCATCCTTCGAATCACCTCGACTATTCGACCAGCCGTGCATTTCGCTCGGCGTCTCCGGCCATTCTTAACACCTTTGTAACATGGCCGCCCGACGAGGTAGCGAACGGTGTTCTAACCGATTCGACAGTGGTACAATCTTTCCTCCGCAACATGACCGGCGGGCCGGTCGCTCATGTCATCGGTTACGAACGGTTTGGCCGCGCTAACATCGCGCGCGAACACCTTTTCAAGGAGAGAATTCATGCAAACGAGAAAAATGGATCGTAACGTGCGTTGGGCGAGTATCGCAGCGGCAGTTTGTTTGGGAGCTTTCTCGATCCCCGTACTCGTACACGCCTCGGATGGCCCGCAGGGCGACAGCCATGCTCCCAACGAAGTAACGGTCAAAGGGGAAGTCGTCGACCTTTGGTGCTACATGGACCACAAGGGTCGCGGACAGAAGCACAAGAGTTGCGCGGTGACCTGTGCCGAAGCCGGTAACCCAATCGGCATCGTCGAGTCATCCGGACATCTGTACATCGCGATGGGCGGCAAGAAACACCAGCCCGGTCGCGAACTCCTGATCGATCGGATGGCTGATACCGTCACCGTCAAGGGCAAACTCGTGAAAGACGGCGGATTGGAAGCGATCTATATCACATCCGTGGAGTAATAACGCGCACTGGTGTGGCACTTGCGAGGAGTTCTGACGATCGACTTTGCGTGCCATCACGAATCATGCGCTCATCTTTCGCCGGACTGTAACACACCCGTGGCACGTCGAGTCGAGAAAATACGGGAAAGCAAGGGCAATCGCGAGTCGGCGGCTTACATCATCGCCATTGCGGCGAGGCAAGCCGCTGATTCGTGTCGAACGTGCGATATCGAAATGTCCGCTCGTTCTCCAGATCAGGCGACTTGCGCACCGGCTGCCCCAGGTTCCTCGAACGTCTTCCGTTGCCATCGGTGGACATGTCCGCCAACTCCCGACCCTACGCGTCCGTTGCTATCGAGATAGCGCGTTCAGGGACCACGGCGGCTTGAGATTAACTTTTCAGCGTACTCTACAAACTGCCCTGGCGCGGGCGTGAAGTGGATGGGAGATTCAGGGCTTGAACCTGTGACCTCCTGCGTGTCGAGAACATGTTCATTCCGACCGTGAATCCACGAAAACACCTATAAACAAGCAATAAACTAGTTCTTTCTTGCCGATTTATGTGAAGGGAGTTATTCTTAGGGAGTTATTTCTCGCTCCGGCTGAGCAGGCCGCGCCGCCCTTACGGGGGCGGCACGCCGATAGGATGTATATGGCAAGAACCGACGGAAACACCACGACGAGACACGGCGGGGGGCGACCGCCCGGCAGGGCGAGGTCGCCCGTCAGGACGCTCAAGGGACAGGCGCTCCAGCGTTTCGTCAACGCCCGCAGGAAAACCATCGCCGCGTGCGACGCCCGCCCTGACACGAAGGCGGCGGCGACGGCCAAGCTGGACTTCATCGCTGCGGAGGTTGGCCTGTGGAAGATCAACCGGACGGACACGCCGGGGCTACCCCATTGCCCGTCGTTCTGCCCGATGCCGGGGACGGGAAAAAGCTTCAGCCAGATTCCAATCCCCATCAAGCACCGGGACGCCTTCAAGGGAGCCAATCAGCGGACGAAGAAGTGGTCGGGCAGCGGTGTCACCGCGTGGTGTCACTACCTCGCGCAGATCGACGAGCAGGTGGCCCGCTTCGTTGATCCGCCCGAAGCCGCGAGGCTCTCGCTGCCCAAGCCGTCGCGGGAGAACGACCTCGACAATCTGGAAGCTCTCAAGGGGCGTAGCGACGCGGCCATCAGCGAACTGGCGGCGTACATGTTCGAGTCGAAGGTGGTCACCAAGCAGGTGACCGACGAGCAGCTCGCCGCGATCAGGAACGGCTGGGACTTGGCGCTCTCCTACTTCGAGGACAACCACCGCATCCGCATCGACTCACTCGACCTGAACACGCTGTATGGCTTCCGAAACTTCTGCGCCACGATGCTCGCCGAGTCCGAACGATCCCTTCGGACGGTCAACGGCTACCTCGGCGCGACCCGCAGGGTTCTCGGATGGATCGAGGCGCACTGCGAGATTGCCCTGCCCGCCTTCCGTGCCATCCTTGCGAACTTCACGGGGAAGGAGGCGGACGACCTCGGCAAGCGGGAGGGATTCGACTCCGGTGCCAAGCAGTTCGGACGCGGCGAGACCGTGGCTCTGCCCATCCCGGCGCTGAAGAAGTGGTTTGCCGCCGTGAAGGACGATCCCTTCGGGTTGGCTATGACGCTCTGCTCGCTCAACCTCGCCGCTGGGGCGTCCGACCTGTCCGATCTGCGGCTCCTGGACGATTCCATGCAGAACCAGCGACCCGCCGTGGACATGAAGCGGGGGTACTTCGTCACCTACCGATACAAGACGAGGTTGGCGCGCTGGACGAAGATTCTCAAGAGAAGCAACGAGCATGTCATTCCCATGATGGCACGAACCCGCGCGGCGCTGAAGGCGTGGCTCAAACACCGGGAAAGGCTCATCAAGGATTTGCAGAGACGGGCTGACATACCGACGCTCATCAAGCAGGCCAAGGCGGCTCGGCGGCTCCGCGACGAGGGCAGCACCCTCTTGGAGATCG
>CAYQFV010000032.1:0-29290 GCA_964416845.1 uncultured Phycisphaeraceae bacterium
CCGGTTGTCATCAGATCATGTTCGGCGTTGAAAGCGGCGACGAGACGATCCTCAAAAACATCCGCAAACCGATCGAAATGGATCGAACCCGCGACGCAGTCAAAACCGCCCAGAAGGCCGGCCTGCAGGTACGTGCGTCGTTCATGTTCGGCAACCCCGGCGAAACCGAAGCGACGATGCAGCGCACGATCGACTACGCCTTGAAACTCAATCCCGACCTTGCGATTTTCAACATCACCACGCCCTACCCTGGCACGCAAATGTTCACCTGGGCCAGGGCGAACGGATACCTTCGTACCGAAGATTGGAACGATTTCGAGCTTAGTGATCCGGTGCTGATGCTTCCGACGGTCGACCAAACCCGAATCGCCGCAGCCTACAACCGCGCCTACCGATCGTTCTATCGCCGGCCGGGGACGTTCGCGCGACAGCTCAAACGCGTTCGAAACGTGCGTCACCTTCTCGACGGCGTTCAGGGCGTGTTCTACATTCTGTTCCGGCTGCGATTGGGATCGCGAAGTGCGGGCAGGCGCGAATGGGTGAATGCGGTTAAGGAAGATTTCTGGACCATTCCGTTGGTCGATCCGGTTCTGGGCGACAAGCTCTACCTGACCAGTGAAGTCGCCGGGCTGAACGTCAAACGACAGACCACGCCCGCAACAACAACCGAGCCGGTGCGCTCGCTTCCGGTGCTCACGACGGCGTAATGCGTCAGGCGCGGCGTTCGAGAGGCTGCTAACGTGCTTTTTTCGTCCAAGCCTTTGGTTCCCGTTTTCCTCATCGCGATCACCTGGCTGGTCGGCTGGGCGCTGGCGACCCGCTTGTTGCGACGATGCGGACTGTCCGATCGATGCAGTCGATGGAGTTTAGCCGCCGTCTTCGCGACCGCAGTGCTGATCGGCTCCGTCCACCTCACCGCACTGCTGACCATCGTCACCGGCACGCCGCTGGTCCTGCCGGGCGTCATCGTCGTTTTCAATGAAGTTACGTTGACGGCAGCCGTGCTTCTGTTCGCCAAACTCCTGCCAGCCAACCCCAAGACCACTCAAGACTCTCCACCACGATTCAAAGCCCTTTTCTCGCGAGGGTGGTGGCTGCCAGCAGGCGTACTCTGCGCGGTGTACATCGTCTTTCTGATCGACGCAGCCACCCGATTCCCCACCGGCTGGGACGGCGTTTACTATCATCTGCCAACGGCCGTCCGATGGGTTCAACAAGGAACTCTCGGACTCGTGCCGAACGATCTCAACACGAACTACCCCGCCAATGGCATGATCCTGCCGTATCTGCTGCTGACCTGTGGCTTGCAACGCCTGACCAGCGTCGTCATGGTGCCGCAAGGCGTTCTGCTAGCCATGCTCGCGTGGGCGATAGGCCGCCGGTTGGGTATTCCGCGACGCGCTCGGATGCTCGCCACCTGCGTCGTGATGAGTATTCCCATCGTCATGTTCCAGACATTCTCGTCCTACGTCGATCTGTTCGGTACGACGACGTGGCTGGCAGCGTTGCTAGCGTTGATGTGGGCGTCGCAGTCGCGAACGGCTGGTCAACGTCTGTCACTCGTCGCGATCGCCGGTCTGGCTACGGGAATCGCCGCGGGCAGCAAGATGACCTACCTTGTTCTGGGCGCTCTGCTGGTCCCCATTGTCGCACTGCTCCCGATGATGTCAGCGCACCGCAATCACCGCAGTTGGCGACCGGCCATCAAGCTTTCGGTGGTCTTTTGCGCGGCTGCCTGCGCGTGCGGAGGCTTCTGGTACGTGCGGAACGTCATCCAAACCGGAAACCCCTTCTACCCGCTGGGCTTGTCCGTCGCAGGCGTCACAGTGTTCGACGGCATCGACACGAACTCGTTCTTTCCCGAGCGATCCAAAGCAGCGGTGCTCGCCCGGTGGCTAACGTACCCCTGGCTGGAGCAACGACCGTCGGGATACAACTTCGGCGTCGGAAACGGGTTGGGGGCCGCTTTCGCGGCGTTCGTCCCCGTCGGATTGCTCGCACTTTTTCTGTCTCCGCGGACGCGCCGCCCGCGCACGTCGGCTGACCGGTGGCGATGGCCGATCCTGCTGTTGATCGCAATCGGCGCGCTGTTGTTCTTCACACTCTTGCAGCAGACGATCCGATTCGTCCTACCGTTTCTTGTGTTAGCAACGATGTGTTCGCTCGCGTCAGCCGGGGGCTTTTTGTTGAAGCATCGACGTTGGTCACTCGCGGTCGCAAGCGTGTCGATCGCCGCCACGGGCACCGTTGCGGTGCTACTGCCTGCCAAGGACGTTCTCGGGCGCGTTCGCGATCATGTTTGGTCGCGCGACGCCTTCTACGAAATACCGTCCGTCGTCGATCGCCTGCCACCGGGCAGCACGGTGATCAACGTGAACGCGTTCACCAAGAACTTCGCACTCTACGGACGCGATTTCACCAACCGTATCGTCTCACCGAAACATTGGACCAACTTAACGACGACGGGCCAACCGATCGAAAACGCGTTGCGAGAACTTCACGCCGATTACCTTTTTGTCGAAGGCGATGCGTGGAAACAGTGGCCTGACGATCTGAACGTGACACTCGTGTACGACAGCACGAACCACTCGGAACGCGTCGGTGCTCAGCCGGTGCGACTCTACAAGGTACGACCCGTGCGGTCGCAATTCGTCACAAAACCAACACACCGAAAGCCGTCCCCGCCCGACGCGATGACGTTGTCCCAAGCCCATCCGTGAACGTCGAATTCAGATCCGACTAGAACGTCTTGCCGACCAATCGGATGAACTCGCGACCGAATGTTCTGATGGAGTCGGACAAAGCGAGATAGGCAAGCAGACTCACCGTGGCGCACGCCAACGGGAACACGCCGACTCGCCGCCCGGCAGTTCGCGAGGGACTACGAAGTCCGGTTTCGCTGACATGATTCGACGTGATTGTCGTGTTCATACGCACAGTCCCCGCACTCCTTATCGGTCAACCGGCGTGACCGTTTGAGTTGATCGCCCGATGATTGCTCCTCGATGCGCGTTGGTCGCCTCCCGTGGCAAGACACGTCTACGAACGCCGGCAGCCGCCCGCTGAATTGACACCGGTGACCCCGCCGGTACACTCGCGCCGAACCCAACGGTCCCCGTGGCACAATTGGATAGCGCGTCGGTTTCCGGAGCCGAAGGTTACAGGTTCGAATCCTGTCGGGGACGTGTTTCGCCGATCACCGCAGCGATCACCAACACCGGTCGTCGCGACTCAGTCGCTCGAATCGCCCTTTTTTCGACCCAAGTACTTGCGAAACCACGCGACGGTTGCCTTTCTCGCCCGCACCGCATCATCACCTCTGAATCCATGCCCGGCGTCTGGGATCACGACGAGCTGCGATGGCACGCCCTGCTTTTTGAACTCGGTCAATATGCGCTCGCTGTTCGATATAGGGACGATGAAATCGCTCGTGCCATGAACCAATAACGTCGGGGCATCGTCCGGTGTCACATGCGCGACGGGTGAAACCGCCTCCGCCCGAGTGGGGTCAAACACCAAAGCGGGAAACTGCTTGGCCAGAAAATCGAACTCGCCCACCTTGGCAGGGTCGCGGTTGATCGGGCGGATATCCACCGGCGGAAAATAAGCGACCACCGCCGCCACGCGGTCGCTGGTCGCAAGCACCTTGTCGCTCGCCGACGCGTCGCCGTTGTCAGCCGTCGTGCCCAACAGCAACGCCAAGTGACCGCCCGCACTGCGTCCGAACACGCCGATTCGATCACCATCCACGCCATACTCCCCGGCATGAACGCGAACAAACCGCACCGCCAATCGCACGTCCTCCACGATCTCCGGAATGTTGTACTTGGGACTGCTGCCATGGCGAACGGCAAACACCGTGAACCCCGCCGCCACCAAACCGCGGATCCGACGCACCGTCCGCTCCGGCGGCAGCCACCGCGATATCCACCCGCCACTGACAATGTAAATCACACCCGCAGCATTACGCTCACCCTTCGGTGTGAACACGTCCAGCGTCAACGCCATGCCATTCTTGTGACCATACACAACATCTGCAACGACGTCGTAACCGTCCGCAACCCCCGCCGCGACCGGCATCGGGTCCATCCAACTCGCCGCGAACACCGCAAGCACCAACGTCAACGCACTCATATCAACACGCTCCGTCGAAACCGCCGACCCGAAACACCAGACCCACGTCAGACCCGATTGCCATCACACGGCGGCCCGATAGTATAGCCGATCAGCGATCGAACCACGCAATGCACCAGCCGCCTGCACTGTCGCATCAAAACGGAGACCCATCGCCATGAAAAACTTGCTCACGTTGCTGGCCTGCTTGACGTTGATCCACCGCCCCGCGCTCGCGGAACCTCCGTCACCAGCGTTGGTTCTTGTTAACGCCAATGTGCTCGACCCCTCAGGCCAACGGTTGCTTGCCAACCACGACGTGTTGATCGTCGACGGACGCATTGCATCCATCGGCAAGACCGGAACCCTCCGCCTCCCCGACGACGCGCATCGGATCGACCTTGCTGACCTGACGCTCGTCCCAGGCTTGATCGACTTGCATACGCATCTGCTGCTCCACCCGTACGACGAAGCTTCCTGGAATGACCAGGTGCTCAAAGAATCGATCGGACTGCGCACGATTCAAGCCGTCGTCGCCGCGCAAGCGACACTCGAAGCAGGCTTCACAACCATTCGCGACCTCGGCACCGAAGGGGCTGGCTACGTCGACGTCGCGTTGCGGAACGCGACCGAGCGCCGCCTGATCCCCGGGCCACGCATCTTCGCCGCCACGCGCGCCATCGTGGCGACCGGCTGCTACGGACCTGCCGGTTTCGCCCCGCGCTTCCACCTGCCAAAAGGAGCCCAGGTGGCGGACGGCGTCGCGGGGGTGCGGCGAGTGGTTCGCGAGCAGATCGCCGCCGGAGCGGATTGGATCAAAGTCTACGCCGACTACCGACGCAGACCGGGCGATCTGTCCACACCCACGTTCTCCCAGCCGGAACTCGACGCGATCGTCGACGAGGCGAACAGCGCGGGGTTGCCCGTCGTCGCGCACGCCTCGACATCCCAAGCCATTCGACGGGCGGTCCTCGCTGGCGTCCGTACGATCGAGCACGGCACTGACGCCGACGACGACGCCCTGTCGCTCATGGCCAACCGCGGTGTCACGCTGTGTCCCACACTTGCCGCGTCCGAAGCGATGGCGCGATACGACGGGTGGCGAGAAGGGCTGCCCGATCATCCACGGATTCAGAAAGCCAAACAGTCGTTCGCACGCGCCCTGCGGGCAGGCGTTCGCATCGCCTGTGGCAGCGATGCGGGCGTGTTCCCCCACGGCCACAACGTCCGTGAACTCGAGCTGATGGTCGACTACGGAATGGCTGCCCCCGATGCCCTTTGCGCCGCCACCGCGATCGCAGCCGACGTTCTCGGTCGTGCCGACTCGCTGGGCAAAATCGAAACGGGCTTCATCGCCGATCTGATCGCCGTCAGCGGCAACCCCCTGCGCGACCCGTCCAGACTGCGTCAACCGGTCTTCGTGATCCGCCAAGGCCAAATCGCCGTCGACCGACGTGCGTCTGCTACAACGCACTCCCGGTAGAATTCCTCCACAAAACCCCCGCACGCGGTTTGCCGTTTCCCGTCACTGCTTCAATCACCGCTTCAGTGGCCGCCGCGACACCACGACGCGACCCGATTCACGCCTTGCGACCGACCCCGCACAATTGCTATACTCAGTTCCGAATAATGCATGCCACGTGTTTTGGCGACACCAAGCCAACCAGTACCCGCGAAAGGCCGCCCGTTGAGATTTGCTCGCGTCACCATCGTAACCGCGCTTCTGGCATCGACCATCGCTACCGCGGCAAGCCTCGATCTGCGCATCACCAATGGTCAAGTGTCGGCCGTCACGGTTCTGCCGGGTACCGTCTTCGGTTATGAAATCCGAGGCGTGTTGACCGATTCCGCGAATCAAGGGTTGGCTGTGCTGTTGTTCGACCTGTCCTTCGACGGCGGTCCGCTATCGCCGGTCAACACTCCCAAGAGCGTGCCGATGTCGAGCTTTTCCGCACCACTGGGAGTCACCAATCCCGCTGGATTCGGTGGCACGCCGGTCGGTGGATCGCTGGTTCAAGTCGGCGGCCTGCAAAACGTGTTCAACAACACCACGGCGACTGCACCCGCTCCAGTTGGTTCGGTCACGCTCAACATCGCCCACAGCGAGACCGTGTTGGCCAGCGGAACGTTGACCGCGCCGTCCACCGCCGGAGTGTACATCCTGTCCATCTCCAACGTCGTCGCCGCGGTGATCGACACTGGTTCTGACGGCGTGCCGATCTGGTCAATCTCAACCGCACCGATGGGCACGACGACCAATCTCGTCGTCGTGGTCGACAACAACGCCCTGCCGCTCGCCCAAGCAGCCGGCGTCGGATCTCGCTACCTATCGGTGACCGCGCCCGCCGGCGCGACATCGGTCGCACTCTTGATCGGCGGTGACGCGGCTGACAGCGACGTCTCCTGCCTATCGCAGTATCTTCAGGCCGACGGAACGTTGGGCAGCGTTCCCTTCTTTCAAGACTCCGCCCTTTGGGGAACGACGACCTTCACCGATTCTGCCATCCTTCCGTCAACCACCTACACGGTTCGCGTTGATTACGGCGGCGGAACGTTCTCGCCGACCACAACGGCCCTCACGTTTCCGTGGGGCGATCCGAACGACAACAATGTCGTCAACCTCTTCGACCTGTTCTGCATTTTGGATGCCTTTTCGGGTAATTTCACCGAATGCTCGCCGTTCAGCGTGGATCTGGTCGGCGACAACAACGTACCCGACGGAACGGTCAATCTCTTCGACCTGTTCGCCGTGCTCGATGTCTTCTCCGGCATACCCTTCGGCGGACAGCCTCCCTGCCCCCCACCACCCGCGCAGTAGCTCCGCACAACCAGGCCCAATCACTACGTCAACGATATCAACGCACAGTCCATCGCCTCGACAGCGCGCTGCGAGCGGCTATCATAGACCCCGTCGAGCCGACGGAGAGATTCAATGAAAACCGTTCTTTGCATCAACTTGGCATGGCTATTCTGCGCGCCCGCGATGGCCGGGGACAAAACCCCAACGCTCGCCGTCCGATGCGGCTGGCTGATCGACGGCCGGGGCGGCGAACCGATTCAAAACGCCGTGGTCATCATCAAAAACGACCGCATCCAATCGGTCGGCTCCCAGATTCCGCCTGGCGCGACCGCCGTTGATCTCTCGGACAAGTTCGTCATGCCCGGTTTCATCGACTGCCATACGCATGTCACCATGTTGCTCGAGGGCAATTGGCGATATCGTCAATTCGAAGATTCCGCCGCCCTCACCGCCCTCAAAGCCACCCGCTACGCCCGGGAAATGCTCGACGGAGGGTTCACGACCTGTCGAAATGTCGGCGCTCGTGAGTTCACCGACGTCGCCTTGCGAGACGCCATCAACGCCGGCTACATCGTCGGCCCGCGACTGTTTGTCTCTGGTCACGCGATCGGCATCACCGGCGGCCACTGCGACACCAACGGATTCCGCCCCGATGTGCTTCACTCCTGCGAGATCATCGAATGCGGCGTTGCGGATGGGCCGGACGAAGTGCGACGAGCGGTCCGCTATCAGATCAAATACGGAGCGGACGTGATCAAGACCTGCGCAACCGGCGGCGTACTGTCCACCGGCGACGGGGTCGGCGCGACGCAGTATTCGATCGAAGAACTCCGCGTACTCGTCGAAGAGGCAGCCAAGGCCGGCCGAAAGGTCGCCGCCCATGCCCACGGCAACGAAGGCATCAAGATCGCCATCCGCGCGGGGGTCGCGTCGATCGAACACGGCAGCGTTCTCGACGACGAAGCCATCGCCCTGATGCTGGAACACGGCACATACCTCGTGCCCACGCTGTCAGCCGGCTTCGCCGTCACACGTCTGGCGAACGAGGGCAAACTCCCCGACGGCCTAGCGAAAAAAGCACTCGAGATTGCGCCGAAAATGAACGTGTCGTTTGCAAAAGCGGTCGCAGCCGGCGTCAAGATCGCGTTCGGAACCGACGTCGGCGTCTTTCCGCATCGAGAGGCTGCGATGGAGTTTCGCCTCATGGTCAAACACGGCATGACGCCAATGAACGCCATCCTCGCCGCCACGCGTAACGCCGCCGACCTGCTGGGCAAGTCCGACGAACTGGGATCGGTCGAACCCGGCAAGTTCGCCGACCTCGTCGCGGTGGACACGAACCCCCTAACCGACATCACCGCACTTCAACACGTCACGTTCGTCATGAAAGGCGGCAAAATCATCAAACGGAAATAGTCGGGTAGGGCAGGTGCGAGCACCTGCCCTACCCGCTGACCACGATCATCGCCTCCGACCGGTCTTCTTCTCACCTGATTCAGCCAGCAGTTCCTCGATGATCGCCTCGAACCTGTGACGAAGTTCGCCGTACGCTTCGCCCGTCGCAGGCCCTGTGAAGCCGGTGTATACCGCACGAACGCGTCCGTCGCCATGCATGAAAACAAACGTCGGAAACGACCGGACGCGATCCAACACGGGAAACAACTCGGACGCTTTCTTCTTGTCGGACTCGCCCGCCACCAACACCGGATAGGTCACGCCCACGCGGTCGATGTAGCGGCCCACCTGCCGTGCGTCGCGAGAAAACTTCCCCGAAAGCTCAAACGCCAACCCCAAGACCGACAGCCCCGTCGCACGATACCTGGCATCAAGCTCGATCAGATACTCGCTCGCATCGTGACAGTTCGGGCACCACGTGCCGAAGATTTCAATGATGCGAGCCTTGCCCGCAAACGACGGATCCGCCAACGATCGCCTCCGACCGTCGACATCCGGGAAGACCAAATCCGCCAGAGGCACCTTGCCGACCCATTTCGTCTGCGTAAACGGATCGGGGAGGGTAGCCGCAGCGTCCGGACGCGCGACCCATGTCTCATGCCACCGATCGCGCGACCAGAAATCACCCGATAGCCTGCCGTCAGTCTCCAGCCGAGCATCAAACAGAAACGCATGAGCGCCGTCGAAGCATGAAAGTCGCAAACGCCCCGATTCCCACGAGCCCGCGAGAAAACGGTAATCACCCGTCGTCGTCAGAAACGTCGCGACGACCGAATCGCCCGCAGTGTGTTCAAACACGCCAACGGCAAGATCATCGGTCTTGTTAAACTTGACCGTCCAGCGTCGTCGCAACGGGAGCGCCTCGCCATCGCCGTGCGGCAACGGAGCAAATCGAGGCTGATCACCAGCGGTCGCGTGAAACGACATCTGCGTCCACTGGTCACCAACGCTCTTTTTCTTCCAAACGCCGTCCAGACGAGCCCCACCCCGCGACGCGTTGGCCACGATCGTCGAGTCGAAATAGTCCATCCCAAGCGTCAGCACGCCGTCGCGAACCGTCACCACCGGAACGGCGATGTGCTCCGGACTGTTGATGATCGTCGCCGACCAGCCCGAATCACCCCGACTGATTTCGATCTCGAACGGCAGTTCACCGCCGGGGCTATCCAACCACGCCCGCCATCGCCCGGTGTGAACGAGATTCTCGCCCCGCGCGTCAGCCAGCCACCCCAACCCTACGACCGCCGCGAGGATCATCACTCCGTGTCGCCACTGTGTCACCGCGTCACACCTCTTGGTCCACAACCACGCGTCAACCGAATATCGTCGCGACCGACGAGCAGCCTGACGCAATGACGAAGGCCTACTGCGTTTTCTGCTCAGCCACAAGCTTGTCCACTTCGCCGAGGATCGCCTTCCACGTCGGACGCGAATGGATCAGCATGGGGAACACCTGCCGGACAATCCCCTTCTTGTCGATCAGGTAAGCCGTCGTCCGATCGTACGCTTTGGTCTTCTTGTAGCCGATGTCCGCGACGATCTGAAACGGGCGATCGTCCTTGAAGTTCCGGAGAATCCGCTTGTGCGATGCAACATCACGATCTTCCTGCGCAATCGCCACCACTGCCGTGTCGCGCTTTTCGAACTCATCATACATGCCTTGCAACTCGACCAGTTGCTTCACGCAAAACGGTCACCAAAACGCCCGATAGGTCGTAACGATAACGTTCTTCTTGCCTTTGAAGTCCTTCAGAGAGACAGTCTCACCGTCCGCACCGGTCAGCCGAAACTTCTTCGCCTTGTCACCAATCTGCAACGTCTTGGTCTTGCCCCAATCCGTCTCCGTGGGATCAGCCATGGTAGCCGTCGCACCCGGTGATACCGCAAGCTCAAGTCGACGACGAAAAAACCCACTGCCCTTCGACCCGCCGGCCAAGTACGCCAGCACATTCATGCTGAAGTGATCTTTCGACTTCGGACGCCGCACCACTTTGAACTTCACCGTAGCAGGCAACTCTTTCAACAATCGCTCATACGGTTCTTCCAGAAACTCGTTCTTACTCAACTCTTTGTAAGTTGTCAGTTCTTTGCCCAATAACTTGACCGACTTGGGCACCTTGATTTGCAGGATCGGTGCAGGCACGCCCGCCTCCGAAGTCGAAACCCCCTCCGCAATCTCCACATCAACGACGAACTCGTACTCTCCGCCAACTTCCAACGCGTCGGCCGTCAAATGGGCAGAAACCTTAACGGCTTCGTCGGGGATTGGCCCCACCGCTGCCATCAGCGGCGCGAGCAGCAACAAGCAATTCATATTCACAGCTCCGTCATCGGATTCGCCAGCGCGCCCGAATCGGCGCCCCACACACACACGGCGGCCCGCCATGGTACAACCAGTATAGAAACGCTCGCAAAGATTGAGAAGCACCAATCGACCCGGTAGATCGTCGAATTCCGACAGCTCGTAGCTATTTCGACACGAACAGACAAGTACACACCGCCGCTTACTTGTCGGACGCCCTCTTGATGTCACCACGCGGCTGGCCGTACCATGCACACGGCGATCGATGGGCCGGGCCCGCGTCGCCCATCGCAACAGGTTCACACAAACCGTCGCCAACCAGTGACCACGTAGGAGAAAACCATGGCCCGCTTCACTTGCATTGCCGCTCTCATCACCTTTGTCGCACCCGTCGTCGCACAACAGAACATGGACGATGTCAAAATCAAAACGACCCACGTCGCCGGCAATGTCTACATGCTGGAAGGCCGCGGCGGCAACATCGGCGTGTCCGTTGGCGATGACGGCATCCTGATCGTTGACGACCAGTTCGCCCCACTGGCGGACAAAATTCGCGCCGCCCTGACGGAACTCAGTCACGGAAAACTCGAATTCATCCTTAACACCCATTACCACGGCGATCACACCGGCGGCAACGTCGAGTTCGGCCACGAGGCAAAGATCATCGCCCAAACCAACGTGCGAAAGAGACTGTCCACCCCGCAAACGCTGCTCGGCCGAACCACCGACCCCAAACCCGCCGTCGCACTCCCTGTCATCACGTTCGATCAGTCGCTTTCGCTGCACTTCAACGGCGAGGAAATACGCGTCATTCACTTCCCCCATGGACACACCGACGGCGACAGCATCATCTTCTTCACTCACTCCAACGTCGTCCACATGGGTGACCACATGTTCAACGGCATGTTTCCGTTCGTCGATCTCGACCACGGGGGCGACGTGCGTGGGATGGCCACCAACGTCAAAGCGGTCATCGACAGGGTTCAACCCGGCGTCAGAATCATCGCAGGCCACGGACCACTCGCATCGCTCGACGACCTGAAGACCTACTACGCGATGCTGACCGAGACAACCGACCTTGTGCAAGAAGAACTCGCCGCCGGTAAATCGCTCGACCAGATCAAAGCCGCCGGCATTCCCGACAAATGGAAACCTTGGGGCGAAGGCTTCATCAAAACCGATCGTTGGCTTGAAACCATCTACAACAGCCTCAAACGCTGACCATCCCGCGATGAAGCGGACCGGATCGACAAGACGTTGCCCAGGCTGTACTGAAAACACGGCAGATCGCATGATGTCGCAAGGAGATTCGTCGTGGCGGTCGTGGTGGGAATAGACGAAGCAGGCTACGGTCCGCTGCTCGGGCCGCTGGTGGTGACGGGTGTTGCGTTTGAAACACCCGACGACAGCGTCGATGACTGCCTGTGGGAACGATTCAGCGGCAGCATTTCCCGGTATGTGAAAAAGGGCGAGCGACGTCTGCCAATCGTGGACAGCAAGAAGTTGTACCACCGCAAGGACGGAATCGGATCCCTGGAGCGAACCGCGCTGGTCATGATGGGCGTTGGCGGAACGAGCGGCGATACGTTTCGGACTCTGCTTGGCGCGATCGCACCAACGGTCATCAGCCATCTGTCCGCTTATCCGTGGTATCGCGAGTTCGACACATCGCTGCCGGTCGAGAACACCGCGACCACCATCGCGCTGAACATCAATGCAGTCGACCGCGACCTGCGGCAATCGGGCGTTCAATTCCTCGGCGCGTTTTGCGAGCCTCTCCTCGAAGGGCACTTCAATCGACTGGTGAATGCAACGCGAAACAAAGCGGTCGCGTCGATGGGGTTGGCCTTTCGCATCATCGAGCGCATCGCCACGACCTGCCCAGGTCACACAATGCGCGTCTGCGTGGACCGCCAGGGCGGCAGGACGCATTACGCGTCTGCACTCAAAACGTCGTTTGACTGTCGCGATCTCCATATCTTGGAAGAGGGCGACACGCTGAGCGTCTACCGGTTCGATAGCTCCGCCGGCCGGCGACGGTTCGAGTTCGTCACGTCGGGCGAAACGCACGAGCTGCCCATCGCGCTGGCGAGCATTGTCAGCAAGTACATCCGCGAGCTGTTCATGTTGGCGTTCAACGGCTACTGGACGAGCAAGATTGAGGGACTAAGACCAACTGCGGGATACTATCAGGACGCCCAGCGCTTCCTCCGAGACATAGAACCGGCAGCAAACGCCGACCGCATCGACCGCGGCATCTTGGTTCGATCCCGTTGACACTCACGACTGTGCATCCCGTTTCGGGCGACTGATCCTTTATTTCTTGACTTCAGTCAGCGCAACTTGATACACTTGACCTTGCGGGCTTGGCGTTTGTCAGTATCAACGTCCCAGCCGCAGGTTTCGATTGCTCTCGTTGTCGGCAGGCGGTGCGCTGATCAGTTAGCGCAGGCCGGCAGACACCGGCACCATCGGACGTCGACCTGGATAAGGGAGACGAGCATGTCCCGGATAGCGATCTTCGTCCGCATCGTCTTCTGTCCTTCCCTCGCGGCAACGGCGGGTACTATTCCAACGCCTGCCGATCAATCCACAGCACAAGCTTGTTTGAGCTTGTCCGTGTCGCAAATCATTGACGCCGGATTGTCGAGGCCGTTCGGCGTGGCCGTGGACTCCGCTGGTAACGAGTACGTGGCGGCTTGTTTCAGCGACAGCGTTTTCGAAATCACGCGAACGGCGCAATCACCGAAATCATCGACGCCACCAGCGACGGGTGCGGCAATCTCCTTCGCACTCCTTCAGGGACAGAAGTGGACTCCGTGCGCGACGTATGTGTGGCTGGCGTCTACAGTGTCAATGCTATCAAGATCACACCGGTGGGCGCGAGGAGGGATGAAGCCGTGCCCCCGGGCAGGCCGGTCATCTCGGCTTCTCTATCTCCGCGCCGATAGAGCATTCGCAGCAGTACAAATCAAGGAGCACACGCCATGTTGATTCGGGTTACCCACGTCCCAGCTCTGGTCGCCATTCTCTGCTTCACGGTTTCGAATGCCCGTGCGGCCACTCTCAACGTGCCGGGCGATCACGCCACGATCCAAGCGTGCATCGACGCGGCCGTCAGCGGCGTCGATGAATGTGTCGTAGCGCCAGGCACGTACACCGAGGCGATCAACTTCAACGGCAAGGCGATCGCGCTTCGCAGCTCCGGCGGTGCGGCCGTGACAACGATCGACGGAAACGGTGCGATCCACGTAGTCCAGTGCGTGACCGGGGAAGGGGCAGACACGATCCTGGACGGTTTCACCATCACCGGAGGAGCCGCTACCGGAGGATTTCCTGACTTCGCTGGCGGCGGGATGTACAACTTCGGAAGCAACCCCACGGTGACCAACTGCACGTTCAGTGGGAACTCGGCCCTTTCGGGCGGTGGGATGTACAACAATGTCAGCAGTCCCACAGTGTCCAACTGCACGTTTAGCGGGAACACGACCAATGACAGTGGCGCGGGAATGTACAACGATGGCAGCAGTCCCGTGGTGACCAACTGCACGTTTATCGGGAACATGGGGGGGGGTAGTGGCGGCGGGATGGCCAACTGCGGTCGCTGTCGCAATTCGCAGGTCTCCAGCTTTCCCACAGTGGCCAACTGCACGTTCAGAGGGAACACGGCTGGGAGCCACGGCGGCGGGATTTGGATACTCACCGCCGGACTCACGATAACCAACTGCACGTTCATAGGGAACTCGGCCTCATTCGATGGAGGCGGGATGTACGACGGTGGCCTTTCCACTGTGACCAACTGCGTATTCATCGGGAACTCGGCCTCATTCGGTGGCGGGATGCGCATGGACGGCAGGTTCACAGCAGTGACCAACTGCACCTTCAGCGCAAACGCGAGCTCCAACTCCGGCGGCGGGATGTTCAACCAAGGCAGCTTCAATTCCACAGTGACCAACTGCACGTTCAGCGGGAACACGGCGGGGAGCGGCGGCGGCGGGATGCACAACGCAAACAGTTTCCCCGCGGTGACCAACTGCATTCTGTGGGGAAACAGTCCGGTTGAGATTCTCAACTCAAACGGTGGCATTCCGACCGTCAGTCTCAGCAACGTGCGGCTCGGCCTGCCCGCCGGAACGATCGACGGCGGCGGGAACATCGACGCCGATCCGTTGTTCGCGAACGCCGATGGGTCCGACAACATTCCCGGCACCGACGATGACGACCTCCGGCTGCAAATCACCTCACCCGGCATCGACGCCGGTGATAACACGGCGCTCAACATCGTTGGAATCCTGACCGACCTCGATGGCAACGACCGGTTCTCCGACGTGCGTGGGGTAATAGATACGGGCATTGGAACCCTGCCGATCGTGGACATGGGTGCGTACGAGTTTCAGGGCGGCATTCCCTGCCCGGCGCTGTCCACGTGCGACGACGGCGACGTGTGTACGTTTGACGAATGCGTCGACCTAACGTGCTTCAGCGTGGTAGCCCAGTACGGCGACGTCGACGGCAACAGCAGCGTCAACCTCTTCGATCTGTTCTGCGTCCTAGACGGATTCGCCGGCGACTTTTCAACCTGCCCCCGACACGCCGGCGACATCGAACCCTGCGGCGGCAACAACTCGCTGAATGTCTTCGACCTGTTCGCTATTCTGGACTCCTTCAACGGCGTCGACCCGTGCTGTGGGGGCCTGCCGTAGGGCTCGTTGGGGCGCGCGGAATGAGCGGCGCTGAGGTAGTAGTCGCTGGCGGATGAACGCCGCCCGCGCGAACGACGGAGCGTGATTGACACTGTCGCAGGCCGATGCTAACGTCGTTCGCTCGACGCTCGGTTGTGAAAGGCGGAACATGGCGATTCAAAACTGGTCGGACAGTATTTTCGTAGCGGAGTTGCAGGACGACCCCGTGCTGACGGACGATTTAAATGCCCTGGTCGATCAACTCAAAGCCAACCCCGAAACGGACGCGGTGCTCGATTTCACGAACATCAGCTATCTGAACTCGTCCAACATTGCCAAGCTGTTGAAGCTTCGCAAAATCGTCTCGGTGACCAATCATCGCAAGATCATATTGTGCGCGATCAATTCGCACGTGTGGGGCGTCTTTCTCATCACAGGGTTGGACAAGCTGTTCGAGTTCGCCGACAACGTTTCGCTGGGTCTGGCCGCCATCCAGATCGACGCATCGTCCTGATCGCCTCGACCGGCGACGTTGCCAAGCGCAGGCCGATCAAGGCGCCTCGCCCTGCCTGTAAAACCCGCTCTTCCAATTCCGATCCCAGTACGCCCGGCGTTCGACGAAACGCAGCGTAGCCTGAACGTCTCCCGTCTGGAACGCCAACACGCGAAACGGAGCGGCGGTCTCGATATCAAACCACGTCGGCACACCTTCCCAATCGAGCACCACGCGCTGAGCGTTGAAGTCGCCGAACGGAACACCCAGCGGCCGAACACTGCCGTCCTTGCGGAGCACACCGTTGACAGGATCGGGATCAGCCCCGTGATTCACGCGTAACGATTTCAACAGACGCACGCGCCGAGATTCAGCCCCGGATGCGACCAGCGCACGCGACAGAATGAACAACGATTCATACGCATCCACGTCGGCTGACATCGTCCAGTGTCGGTCGCCTTCGCCCGGCATGTACGAGAAGCTGTTCAACTCCATCGTCCAAGCCTGCGGATCGACCTGCGGATCGCGCGACCAAAGCAACGCTTTGTAGGTGTGCCCGCACCACTCCTGACTGGACGCCGAAAGCTTGATCGGCCCGAGGCTGGGTCTCTCCAAAAAACCGGTCGTCAGAAATCGATAATTGTAGTTCTCAGTCGGAACCTCTTCTGAAATGACGAACTTGAACGCCGGGACAACCTCGGTGGAATCATCGGACGCTTTGATCCGCGTCGCCCGGTCCATGAATTGACGATTGAACATGTGCACGCGGGTAAAGCGACGTGTCCGACCATAAATCGTACAGGCTGCGTTGTAGTAGCACATCTCGCTCAGACCATCTTGCCACAGGGGCAGCTTGGAGAACCGCGTCCAAGCGTCGCTCGTCTTTCGAGGCAGCTTGAGGGTCGCGACCGTTCGGGGATTGGGCGGACCATCCGACGCCGACTCCGGACCGTTCGCCTGACCTCGCCAGACAACGGCCAACACGACCGCCGCCGCAATCGCGCCCACGAGTCCACCAACCGCATGCCCGGCGCGGCGGGCTCGCACGACGACATTCATTTGATCAGACGATTTGCACAGGCGTCTTGTAGTCATGGCAATGCACTTCTCATCATGAGGGGTCACAGATCCGATTCTCGTCTACCGCCGGACGTTTTTCGACGCAGTCGCTGATACTCGTCCGCCGACTCCAAGAGGAACCGCGCGTCGATCGAGCCCGCCCGGCACAGGCCAGCCAGCGTTCGTGTAATCTCTTCATAATGGATGCCAAGCCCCCGGACCGGCTGATCTCGCCGATTGGGCGGATTCTGTCCGAGCAGCACAATAAGCTTGGCGACGTCGAAGTCAGCCTGAATCGGCGGTGAGGTGACACCCGTAAAAACCGACGTTCTGACGACGGTGAGGTGAGTGGCGCCTTCGAGAGCGCTGATCATCAGAGATTCTTCGGGAGAACTGTAGAACAAGGGCGCGCGTGCCGACATTGGGCCGCCGAACAAAGCGATCCGCTGCGAACCACGCCGTTTGACATAGACCATCTTCGCACCGTGGGTCGGTACAAGGTCGAGACGAAACGCGCCCTTGGCAATGTCAATCGACGTGATCGTAGGATCGTCCCGCTGAACCAGCGCTTCGTAGGCGGCAGTACGAATCTTGACGTCGCCGTCATCCAGCGCCCGCCGCAGAGGCCTCGCAGCCCGGCGCGAGTCACGCACCGCACCGAGTGTCACGATGGCAGCCATTCGAAATTCACTGTTGGGGTTCAGGAGGTGCGACTCGATGATTTCAATCGCCGCATCATCACCCAGCCGAAGACCGACCGCCGCCGAGTGAAAGCTGCACGCAGGCTGAGCATGATCGTAGAATTCCTGAACGATCGGAAGCGCGTTGCGCCCAATACCCTCCCACGCCAAGGCAATGTCGGCGTGCGGGGCGTCCGGCAGGGTGAATTCGCGAGCGAGTTGGCGGGCCCGCTCAGCGACGAACTCCGCTCGAACCGCGGGATAAAGATGCTGCACCACCGAAATGAAATGCTTCGGCTCGTGACGATAGCGCGCGGGCACAATAACCTTGACCTGTGACGGCGACACCGCGTCCGCAACCCGTGATCCGGAGTTGGAAAACCGGTCGTTGATCACATCCGCGATCCGCGTGCTCATCTGATACGATGGCGTCGTCAAGAGCAGACGAAGGCGACGATCCTCGTCCGCGACACCCCCGCCGATAACAATACCGTCTCGAAGATTGGGCTTGGTGGCCGCATCGTCCGTTCGACCAAACGGATTGAGGAACACCGGGCCGGCCCCAACGGCGATCGCCTTGCCAGGAATCCACCCGGTCGGCCCGAGAGGCCTGAAGATTTGCAGATTGCACTCAAACAACGTGCCACCCTCAAGCGACACCGTATCAGTGCCAGGAATAGCCCGAACGACCAAATCGAATCGCTCCCCGGCGGTTGCCGCCGCGGAGATCTCTCCCTCGACCGCAACAACGGCTGTGTCGCTGTCCTTGAGCAAACGCTCGGGCGTGACGTGTTGACCGCGGCGTTCAGCAAACTTGCGAGTCTTGTACATCTCCTGCTTGAGCTGATCGGCAACGGACTTGGGGCATTGGGTCGAGCCGTTACGCCCCAACCCGACCACCAACCCGTACCCGCGCACGCGGAGCCGACGCAAACCGTCGAAATAAGCCCGCTCCGCAATGGAGTCACGATAAGCGGCTGAATCAGAAAGCGGGTCTTTGCCCGGCAATGTCTCCACTCGTCCGCTAGAAGAGTCGAACAATTCCGATACCCAGTTGCCGAACCCATCGCCGCACCCGGCTGCCATCGTGGAAACCGTGACCACCAAGATAAACATCCGCCAAGCAAGGGTTACGGACGAATACGGCCTGTACACGGGGCAACTCCCATTGCGTCGCTGGGGCGCGAACATCGGTGGCGGGACCCAATCACGCGTGATTATCCGTGACCGAAGCGATTCGGTCAACGGCAGAACGACCAGCCTGCCGCTTGCCAGCCACGCAAAACGCCGAAACAACGTTCCGTCGTACGGCGAGCCGTCTGAGGGTGGTTACACAGTGACAGGTGATTCGGGGGGGAGCCGGACGCGTCAGCCCAGGCAGCGATTGGCCTAAAACGCGTGGACGGGAATCCGCAGCGCGTCGGTTGTCTCACGAACGCGCTTGCGAACATCGTTGCGATGCGCCTGGACGAACGCATGAAGCGCTTCGACCACGTCCGGGGCAAACTGCTTACCCGCACACGCTCGCAATTCAACAAGCGTGTCTTCGATCGTGCGGCAGGATCGATAAAGGCGATCCGTGGTCATGGCGTCGAAGGCGTTGGCCACCAACAGCACGCGCGACCCCACGGGAATCTGGTCGCCATGCAAGCCATCAGGATACCCCGAGCCGTCGTGGTATTCGCTCTGATGGCGAATCAAGTGCATCTCGCTCTCGAGTATGCGCAGATAGTCAATGATGCGCACACTGATGGCTGGCACTTGCCGCATCACCTTCTCCTCGACCGCCGTCAGTTGTGTCGGCTTCATGAGGATGCGATCCGGGATGCCCACCTTTCCAACGTCGTGCAACAATCCAGCGTTTCGGATACTGACGCAAAGCGGCTCACTCAGCCCCATCGTCCGCGCGATCTGTTCGGCGTAGTAGGAAACGTTCAGCGAATGTCTCGCAGTGAACGGGTCCTTCTCCTCGAGCGCTTGGAGAAGCGACGAAACGGTCTGCACGTACACTTCCTTCGCCTTGACGCTCAGAAGTGCCACTTTCTTGCGCAACCCCTCAATCTCTGCGCCCTCGATCGCTATGTGCTCTTCATCCTCTCCGATCTCAAACACGGTTCGGACGCAGTTACGCCCGTCGCTCTTGGCCGTGTACAAAGCCCGGTCAGCCAAGTCAATCAAGTCCGCGATCGAACGTACCCGCGCATCGTCGGCAGTCGCAATACCGAACGACGCGGTCACCGAATGGTTTCCGATCGCTTCAATAGAAACCGTGTCGGCAATCCCATGCCGCATGCGCTCGGCGATCGCGACCGCCTGCTCGATCGTCGCCTCGGGAGCTACGATCGCGAACTCTTCACCTCCAAAACGGCCGACCGTGTCCACGTCGCGCACGTTCTCGCGCAAAACGCGCGCTACCTCAACCAAGGCTTCGTTGCCCGCAAGATGACCGTACGTGTCATTGATCGCCTTGAAAAAATCCAGGTCGATCATGATCAACGACAGTCGGCCGCCGTATCGGTGGGCCCGTTTCAGCTCCGCTTCCAGAACGGTGACAAGATGATCGTGATTGTACAGCTTGGTCAACCCGTCGGTGATCGCCGCCTGACGAAGTCGCTCGTTCACCTCCCACATCCGAACGCCAGCCCGCACCCGGGCCAGCAGAAATCCATGATCGACGGGTTTGATCAGGTAGTCGTCGACGCCGTTGTTCAGCGCCATCGTCCGCTTTTCAACGTCCTGACAGCCGGTCACCATAATGAAAAACGTCGTGGACAGATCAGCATTCGACCGCAAACGCTGACAGAGATTCAGACCGTCGTCCCCGGGAAGTTCCCAGTCGGAGACCACCACCTTCGGATGATTCTGCTCGATGAGCTCCCATCCACGGCTTGCGTCGCCAGCCGAGAGGCACGTGTACCCCGCGCGCGTCAAGACCGCGACGATCAGCTTGGCCATGCTGGCATCATCTTCGATGACACATACATCGCACGTACTGCCCATACAACACACCTCTCTCATCGATTCCCAGAAATCGGAATCGCAGCCCATCACACCGGCACAGCCTCCATCTCGCCTGTCATCGGGTCATCAACGCCGACGACTGAGAGATTGTTCAATCTTGATGAACGCACCCACGCCGGACACAGAAACGCGACACTATCGGACGTGAGTCGTCATCTCAGCGGACAAGAATGAGCGTGTGAAAAGGACACGTTCAAACACACTACGATATCTGACGTGACTCCATGATCAATAGACCAACGACGAGCGACCAACCCACATCTTCAGATGTGCAGAAAGGATGACTGTCATGCCAGGAACTCGCCACGTAAACGTCGCGGCCCCGCAAATTGAGGTGTGACGCTACACTAGACTGACACAGATGCGTAGTAGTCAATAGCAAGCCGCAAGCCTTCGTCGAAGTGAATCTTGGGCTCATAGCCGATCAACTCGCGCGCACGGGAAATGTCCGCAAGCGAGTGCTTCACGTCCCCTTTGCGAACGGGAGCGTATGTTGGCTGAACATCTTTGCCGAGCAGATCGTTGATACTGCGAATAATCTGGTTGACGCTCGTGGCGCGACCACAAGCTACATTGATCGTCTGTCCACACGTCTTGTCGGCTTCAGCCGCCAGTAAGTTGCCATGAACCACGTTGTCGATATACGTGAAGTCCCGAGTTTGCTCTCCGTCCCCATAAATGGTCGGTGGTTGATCCGCAAGAATGCACGACACGAACGCCGGGATCGCAGCCGCGTATTGGCTCTTGGGATCCTGCCGCGGGCCAAACACATTGAAGTAGCGAATCGCCAACGTCTCGAGACCGAAACACTCGTAAAACGCTCGCCCATACATCTCCCCCGCCAGCTTTTGAACGGCGTACGGGCTGAGCGGTGACGTGGGCAGGCCTTCGTGTTTCGGTGACACATCCGAATCGCCATAAGCGGAGCTGCTGGCCGCATAAATCACGCGACGACACTTTTGCTCGACAGCCGCCATCAATAGGTTGAACGTCCCGTTGATGTTGGCATCGTGGCTGGCCGCCGGATGGTCCACCGATTTGGGCACCGATGGGATGGCCGCCTGATGAAACACAATGTCGATCCCATCGCACGCCCGAAGACATTGCTCCCGGTCGCGAATGTCACCCGTCACAAGATCGACGGAGTCAGCCACCGCTGACAGATTTTCCACCTTGCCGCTGCTGAGATTATCCAGAACGCGCACCGAGTGCCCTTTTTCGACGAGGCCACTCGTCAGGTGCGAGCCGATGAACCCCGCCCCACCGGTTACAAGGTATTTTGCCATGATCGTTCCCAAGCTCCCAAGCCCAAGCGGTAAGGGGCCGACCGACACCACCAAATGGACCAGCCTTTGACTCTGGATCGGTCAACGCCGCCGACAACGTGATCGTACAGCATCGACCACCCATCAAAAAGACGACCAGATGCCGTCGGGCCCATTATCGGCATTTAAGCCCGCCTGCGATAGGCGAGCGTTCGGCAGAAAACCGCCAAGCGATTCCCACGCACCGATCGCCAGCATCCGCTCGACAAACCGCTGGCCTCCGAACGCGTCGCCCAACACGCCGGCTCAATTGACAACCGTTCGTCGCCGCGCTTAGACTCAAGCCCACACTGATGAAATCCTCCGCTGAACATATTCCGTGTCGTCGACGTCCATCAACCGCGTTCGCGCTCAGGGCGCTGGCCGCCGTCACCCTGCTTCTGGTTTCCTGCCGTTCGCCGGGACCGGCGGCGATTCCTCAACATGCGAAAGACATGCTTGCGTTGTTGTTGCCCGCCAAGATTCGCGTCGTGGAACAATTCACTTCGTGGCAGCGTTCAACCGGCGACGGCATTGACGGTATCACGCTTTACGTCCAGCCGCTAAACGCCACCGGCGACCCGGTACAGGCTGCGGGAATGATGCTCGCGGAACTCTACACGTTTCAGCCCGCATCGGGCGAACCACGCGGAAACCGTGTTGAACTTTGGGAGCTTCCGCTCGTCACCCGTGAGGACCAGGAAGCACACTGGAACCGCGCAACGCAAATGTACGAGTTCAACCTTGAACTATCGCCCGAATCACGCGCCATGCCCCCAGGCGGACAATTCGTCCTCGAAGTGACCTACAACGCACCAATCGGGGAGCATCGCACCGCAAGCATCGTACTGAAAACGCCGCTCGCGCGGGGCGCGCTGAGCCAGGGCTAACCACGAATCCGCCGCCTACTCGTTCGTCCGCCTTGGAGCATGTTCAAAGCGCTTCTTTCAGGTGGGTGCCCCACGTCTTCAAACGGTGAGGGAAGGCGATGAACTGTATGCGGCCGGTGCGGCACATGAGCATCGTGTCCCCAGCGGCTAAAACCATCAAGCGCCCATCCGTCAGATCATCGACGACGTAGCACTAGACAGCAGTAACCGCTCGCGTTACCGTGTCCGCCTCAAATCGGCCCCATCGTCTAGAGGCCTAGGACACCGGCTTTTCATGCCGGCAACACGGGTTCGAATCCCGTTGGGGTCAGTCCTTGCCACCTCGTCGCGCTGCCATTCAACGCAGCGCGACGGGTCGGCATTCACACTTTCTCGGCTCGTATCAGGTGATATTCTTACCACATGATGCTCGACTCGACGGCCCCAAAGGAGCGTCGTCACGCTTTCTTGCTTCGCTTGCGGCGCGCTTTGGATTTACTTCGTTTGCTGGCTGGGCGCCCGCCGTTCTTCGGCCGAATTGGCTGGTGGTCCGCGTCAAAAAGCCCTTCCGACCCTTGCGTCGCATTTAGCTCGCGCGCCACAATAACGGTCGATTCGTCTTCGACGCGTTTCTTGGCCTTCGTCCGAACGAATTGCCCCTGATCGTCCATTTCACGATCAGCCAGTTCAGTACGTTCGCGGGAAATCGCCGTCAGTTGCGTCTTCACGCGCTCCACATCGACGCCCGTGATAGCACCGAGTGATTTACTGACTTCAGGAATATACCGAACGAATACACTACGTCGCTCACCTTCGCGCTGTGTTCGCTTTCGCCGCCGAATAAAGGTCTGCAATTTCCGACCGCATTCTCGAACCGCAAGACCGACTTCCTTCCTTATTTCGTCGTAGTCAGCAATGGCCTCTTTGGATTCCGAAGTAAACGGCACCCAAACACTGGCGAAGTGGAGCATGATAACCAACGGGCCGTTCGGAAGGGATCCATTGCTCTGCGACACTCCGTATGAGCGCCAGTTGGTTTCCAAGACTGCCTTGTAAATCGCACAATGCGATTGCTGATAGAGTAGCGGCACGCGATTCGCGAATCGAATCAACCTGGCAGTTTGATCGCCGGGAAGATCGCCGCCATACGCCAGCCCCACCTCGATTTGAAACGGGTTCCCCCGGTAGATCGCCGGGTGGCGCGTGGCAGCCGTGTAGAACTCCGCCCGTACGCCCTTCAGCAAGCCGGCAAGAATCTGTTTCGTACCGACCGGGGCAACGCAGTCCGTGGACGGCGCCATGATGCGCGCGCCCTGCAACGCGTTGTAAATGCGCTCAACCGTCTGCGAGTCAACTTGTTTCACCCACGTCAGGGGGGTGATGCCGGCAGCGGCACAGACTTTCTTGCTCACTGTCGGACTGACGCGCGAAAACTCCTTTTGAAGAAACACCCCCACTTTCGATGACTGTGTCTCTTTCAGCATCTTCATCAGAATGCCAAGTTCAATACCATGCGGGTGGGGCTTGATTTCGCGGGCCTCTACCGGAAGCTCATCACTGCCGCGCTCGTAAATCTTGCGCTCACCAGAGGGGTTCGTGTAGTCAATGCGAGCGTGAGCATTGACGATGGCCGTCTGATCCAAGTATTCATCAATACCCTGCCGCCCCTTCGCATAACTCGCCACCAATTCCAGATCCACCTGCGTGCCGTGGGGCCAATCAACATCGACCTCGTCGTCATGTACGATATCAGGGCGGTTCTTCTTCGTATCGATAGCAATCTTATAATAGTGGGCTTGCTTTCGGGCGGACGTGCGACTGATGATGCTGATGGGTTTCCCCGTGGTGATCAATCCGTACATGCCAGCCGCACTAATCCCGATACCCTGTTGACCGCGACACATCTTGAGCCTGTGAAACTTCGAGCCGTACAACAGCTTCCCGAAAATGTTCGGAATCTGTGATTTAAGAATCCCGGGCCCGTTATCACGTACCATGACATGAAATCGATCTTCGCTGATCTGCCTGACGTTGACGTGCAATTCCGGCAAGATGCGCGCTTCTTCGCACGCATCAAGGCTGTTGTCGACCGCCTCCTTCACGGTGGTCAGAAGCGACTTGCGCTTGTTGTCAAAACCCAGCAAGTGACGATTCTTGGCGAAGAACTCCGACACGGAGATTTCCCGCTGTTGCGAAGCGAGACGTTCCGCCGCCGACGGCGTTTTCCCTTTGGACGCCCGTTTGGGCTGCCGGGGCGAGGACCCACCCGGAGCTTGCTTCGATCCCTCCGGCAAGGATGAGGGTGACGACTTGCGGTCCGAGGGAAAAGCGAAGGCCATCTGTGAACTTGCTCGCGATTCGTCTGAGTGAGTCTGAGTAGGACTAGAAGCCATCCTGGCGCCCCCTTGTGTGTGGCTGGACCATCCTTGCAGGCTGCATGATACTGCCAACGCGCCGTCCTTCAAGATCGCACCGCCCCGACTCCCCGTTCACAGCCGTGGTGGTGAGCTGCTTCGGGCGCTGCCGCCGCTTTGGCGACCAAGAGTTCGTACGACCGCCCGGAGCGACGAGAAGTGAGGATTTTAGGACTGGCGACCGATGGATTTTCTGGTAGAATGAGTGCTTCACCGAGGCGTGGTGTAGGTTTGACGCAATCCATTTTGGCATAAGCGTTTACATCACGGGCGAAGCTTCGGTGCGCGATGGCCAAGGTCCGAAAAAACGATCCGCATGGATGACGAGGGAATCTATCAACGATGCAATTGAAGCCCTCCGTCTGGAAGGACGTCATCGAGCACGTTCGGGTTCACTATCCTGATCTGGCGCGCGGCTGGTTCGCCGGGCTTCATCCAACGGAGCTATCCGGCGGCGTTTTGGCGATCCGAGCGGAGAATGGCCCGCAGGTGCGCTATCTTAACGACCACTGCCGGCGCCCCTTCGTGGAGGCCGCCCAGGCCGCAACGGGGCGACTGGTGGGCATCCGGTTTCAGAGCGACAGCGCGGAGGAAGTCGATCACCCGCCTTTGTCCTTCGAAGGCGAGACGGCTTCGCTGCCGCTTTCGACAGATTATCAGTTCGACAATTTCGTCACTGGCCCGTGCAACCGCCTTGCTCATGCTGCGTCCGTCGCCGTTGCCGGCCAACCGGGCAATGCTTACAACCCCCTGTTCATCCACGGAGATGTAGGCCTGGGAAAGACCCATCTCCTGCAGGCGATCTGTCACGAAACGCATCAGAACAATCCCAATCAAAACCTCCTGTACATCTCCTGCGACACGTTCACGAATCATTTTCTCGAAGCGGTTGAACGGGGTGCCATGCACCAGTTCCGCTACCGCTACCGCCACGTCGATATCCTGGTCATCGACGATATTCAGTTTCTCGGCGAGCGAGAACGAAGCCAAGAAGAGTTCTTCCACACGTTCAACACGCTTCATCAATCACAACGACAGATCATCCTGTCAGCCGACTGCTGCCCGGACGAAATCCCAAGCCTCGAGGATCGCCTGGTCAGTCGCTTCAACTCCGGCTTGGTAGCGTTGGTTGACAAGCCTTGTCTGGAAACGCGCATCGCCATCGTCCGAACCAAGGCCAAGCTCCGCTGCATCGAGATCGGCGAGAACGTGGCAAAGTTGATCGCGTCACGAATCGACTCCAACGTTCGCGAACTCGAAGGAGCGTTGTCCAGAATCGACCTCTTAAGTCAGACCCACGGGCGCGAAATCGATGTACCACTTGCCATGGAAGCCCTCGGCGTACAAACCCCGGCTCGACGCGTCGGCATTCCCGACATTCTCGATCTGGTCACCACGCGCTACAACCTCAAACTGTCAGACCTTCAGGGAAAGAAACGCACCAAGTCGATCGTGCTCCCACGGCAAATCTGCATGTATCTCGCCCGCGTCTTGACCGACTTAAGCCTCGAAGAAATCGGCGGTTACTTCGGAGGACGCGATCACACAACGGTGATCCATGCCCATCGCCTCGTCGGCGAAAGGCGCGCGACCGATCCCCAGCTCGATCTATCCGTCGAAGAGCTGGCAAGCGTCCTGCGAAATGGTGTTCATTGATGTTGATTCTCCAGCGAACATCCTGTTGTCATCCGGCAGCCTTGCCAACATCGGCCGACGTGCTGACGTGGTCGAGCCTGTGGACTGTTAAGAATCCCCATATTCGCAACGAACAAGTCACAGGTTATCCACACGAGCCTGTAACAAGAAAACTCTATAAGTCGCTATACAGCAACGTGTTGTGCCTCGCAACCTCAAAACAACTCGCGTTGTTAACAGGCGTTAAAAGGTATTTGAATGGTTAAACTAGACAAAACTATTAGAACACTTCGCGTTGCGAAACGATTTGGAAAAGGCTCATGAAACTCTCGGTTGATCGAAGCGAACTTGCTGAAGCGCTTGGTGTTGCGACCTCGGTGGCCGCCAGCCGCACTCCCAAACCGGTGCTCCAATGTGTGTTGATCGAAGCGAGCAAAGATCATCTCGAAGTGTCAGCCACCGATTTGGAAATGGGGGTCCGGTTTGTCGTTGCCAAGACCCAGGTCGATCAACCTGGCGCGGTCGTGGTTCACGCGGACAAGCTCAGCCAGATCGTCCGCGAATCCAACGACGAAGTCCTGAAGCTGGAAGCGAGCGGCGATCAGTGTCACATTCAAGGTGAAGACAGCCACTTCCAAGTCTTCACGCGGGAAACCGGTGATTTCCCGCCCGTAACCAAACCTGGCGATGATTACGATTTTGAGATCGGTGTCGCGGAGTTGCGCCGTTTGACTGAATGGACGGTCTTCGCGGCGGCTCGAGAGAACACCCGCTATGCGATCAACGGCGTTCTCTGGGACAAGAAAGGCGTTCAACTATCGTTGGTGGCAACCGACGGCCGGCGCTTGTCGAAAGCATGTTGCGTCCTGGAAGGGAAAGAAGCTGACCTGAGCGGGATCGTGCCCACCAAAGCGATGCAGGTGCTCTCGCGCGTACTGACCGAACCGGACAACAAAGTGCGCGTGCAGATCGCGTCCAACCAGATCATCTTCCAATCATCGAGGGCGATGCTCAGCGCTTCGCTTCTAGAAGGGCACTTCCCCAAATACGACGATGTCATCCCCGATGATTGCGACAAGAAGGTCGTTTTCGATACCAATGATCTGCTCAGTGCAGTTCGCCGCGCAGCGCTGCTGAGCAACGAAGAATCCAAGGGCGTGAAGCTGTCGTTCAGCCGCGGTCTTCTGACGTTGTCCAGTCGAAGCCCCGAGCAAGGGGAAGCCGTCGTGGAATTGCCCATCGATTACACCGGGGACGACTTTGTCATCGGCTTCAACCCGTTGTTTATCGTGGATGTTCTCCGCGCGGTGTCGTCAGATCGAGTATCCTTCGAGTTCAAAGAGCCGAACCGCCCCGGCGTGTTCCGATGCGGCGAGCTTTTCTTGAGCGTGATCATGCCGGTGAGTCTTTCCTGAAACTGCGTGAACTTCGATGATCGGACGAAAGCAATTAACCTGGGTTAGAGACAATCGGCGGGAACCGGTGATTCCGACGCGCCTCGGTGACGCGGCACGTCGATCGCTGCATCGGCTGTCTCAAGCGCGAGCGAACGAACGTAATGAAGAAGCTGTCTGGTTGGTCGCTCGGGAACTCGGCGACCAATTCGAGCGACACTGCCGATTCATGGGTATCGCCGCCGGGGTGTTGTCAGTCGGCGTCGACGACGCCCGCCTCGTCAACGTCTTCCGTTTGAACTGGTCGTACACCCTGGTCGAGCGATTGCAGCAGGCCTGTCCGGCGTCGCAGATTCGAGAAGTGAGATTTGTCAGAGCAGGATCCCCACGATGAAATCACCCAAACCAACCGTCGCGCGGCGCTACCCGTCGTCGAGGAGAGCATGTTGAACGAAGAAGCGCCGACTACCACCGACAAAGAACCAGTGTCCACGCCCGAAGGATCTCGACCAGCTTCGCCTGTACCCGATGCAGACCGGTACGACGAGTCAGCCATCACGGTCTTGGAAGGTCTATCCGCAGTGCGACACCGCCCGGCGATGTACATCGGCGGCACGGGTGCTAGCGGTCTGCACCACCTTGTCTACGAGGTTGTCGACAACGCCATCGACGAAGCCATGGTGGGGTACTGCCACAACATTCTCGTCAAACTCAGCGCCGACGGAGCGTGCACCGTCGTTGACGACGGCCGAGGAATTCCGGTCGGAGAGAAGGAACACGAGAACCCACAGCTCAACGGGAAGCCAGCCATCGAAATCGTCATGACGGTATTGCATGCCGGCGGTAAGTTCGACCGAGGCAGTTACAAAGTCTCCGGCGGGCTGCATGGCGTGGGCGTAAGCGTCGTCAACGCTCTGAGCGAATGGTGCGAAGTTGTCGTCGATCGCGACGGCAAGACGCACTCGATGCGATTCACCCGGGGAGACGTTGACCGACCATTGAAAGTGACCGGGACATCGGAACGAACCGGTACGAAAGTCAAGTTCAAGCCGGATCCCGAGATATTCCC
>CAYQFV010000033.1:0-28762 GCA_964416845.1 uncultured Phycisphaeraceae bacterium
ATTAGAACGCGTTCCATTGTCGGGCGGAGTCTCCGATTCGCTCGTTCATCGAGACTCGACCAAGCTAAGCGCTATGATCGAAGGTACTCTAGCGCGGAGTCGCACAGCCGAGTGTTCGCAGGCACATGGCTGCACAAAGATCCGACGAGATCGTCCCAAACGCACCGGGCGCAAGACATGTCATTCCTCCGACGCTGCGTGGGGGATATCGCCGCCCGGACTCTGTTTTGTGTTCAGTTCCAGATGATTCAACCTCCGGCTAATCGCCTTAAGCTCAGAAAGGATTTCCAATTCTCTCTTCTCTTCGCGGTCATCGTCTTGCTTGAGAAAAAAAGAAGCAACATAGGCAGTGAAAGTCCCAAACAGCCCGACCCCTGCGGTCATCAACACGCCTGCGCTGATTCGACCGAGCGTAGTCGTCGGATAGAAATCGCCGTAGCCCACCGTTGTGATGGTCACGAACGACCACCAGAGAGCATCGGACGCCGTCTTGATGTTCGATTCGGGGGAAGTCTCGCAATTCAGTATGGCTATGGATGAAAAGACAACCAACAGGAATGAGATCATCGCAACAGACGCAAACGTGCCTTTTGCGCGGTTCTCGAAGAGGAACTTCAGAATCAACTTGGTTGATCTGATCCCCCGAAGAATGCGGAGAATGCGGATCGCCCGCGCGAACCGCCCCCACCGCAAGAATTGGACGTTGGGGATACTCGAGACGAGATCAATCCAACCCCATTTGAGATAGGCCAGTTTTCTCTTAGCGGTAAATAAGTTGAACACGAAATCGCCGATGAAAACCATGCAGACGAGATCATCTATCCAGTGGAGTAGTGCTACGGTCTCCGGTGGAAGGGGGAATACTGTGTCAACAAAGACAGCAAGCAGGACATAGACGCAGAGGAACAGGACGACAAACTGCCAGATCGTCGGCTTCGGCTTGTATGGTCTTCCAGTGTCTGTCATCTCGTCTTTACCGTGAATGGTGGTCGCACAACGTAGCGATGTTGCGAAACTCTGTGTCGTACTCCCGGGCGTGGTTTCAGACACGCCGCATGCGCCCGAAGATACTTCGCGGCCGAAGAATGTCCAGACCGAGGCTATTCGGGCGAGGATTATCGCGATGGTCGGTGTGCGACAGGGGGCCGCGGCGCGCGGTTACTGCGACAGCAGGCCGGCTGGGCTGCACCGACCAAAGACCTGCAGCAGATGTCAACCGTGAATCAGAATTAGAACGCGTCGCATTGTGTTGTAGCGTCTCGTAGTCAACTCTTCTTCGAGCCTCTTCCGAGCGAGACGCTACACCACTATTGAAACACTTTGGTCACCACACGCTATGAGCCGTCGCCGAAGGGGACGTCTCCGCCGTATTCAGCCAAGCGATAGTAGAGCGTCCGCACGCTAATGCCCAGTTCCGCGGCGGCGGCGGCGCGATTGCCGTGGTGACGTTTGAGGACGGCCAAAATGTGCTGCCGTTCCACCTCATGAAGCGTGGACCTCGATTCGACTGTGTCTGTGTTCGTAACGCTGTTTGAAGGCGCCGAATCATCGGAAGGTGTCGACGCGGGATCAGCGTCTGCGGAGTCAACTCGAGACACACACAACCGCCACGCCCGGTGCAACGTCCGCTCGATGTCGCCGAGTGAGGCGGGCTTGGTCAGGAAATCGACAACGCCCAATCGAATCGCCCTCTGGGCCGCCTCCAACGTGCCGAACGCCGTCAGGATGATCACCACCGTATCAGGCCAACGATCGCGCAGGTGCTCGAAGCACTCCAGACCGTCCATTGCCGGAAGGTTCAGATCGAGTAGTGCGATATCGTGCGGCTCGATCTCCATCAATTTGACAGCGTCTTCTCCTGACCGGACCGCCGTCGCCAGAAAACCGATTTCGCGAATGCCCGATACGAGCAGTTCGCGCAATCGGGGTTCATCCTCGACGACGAGAACCGACGTGTACTCCATGGGCTTTTGACAATCGATCATCACTGTCACCCGTCGTCACGACATGCAGGAAGCCGCACCACAAAACACGCGCCTTGATCGGGGCCGCGACTGGCAGCCGTGATGCTTCCGCCGTGCGATTCAACGATCGCGTGTGTGATGGACAACCCCAAACCAACCCCCCGCCGATCGGATCCGTTTCGAGCAGAGTAGAACGGCTCGAAGACGCGGTCGAGCGTTTCCGCCGTCATGCCGCAGCCGTTGTCGGACACGGTAAACTCGACGACGTCATTCTCGCGAACGCCACGGACGGACACCTCCCCCGCCTCGGGTCCGACTGCTTCGAGTGCGTTGATGAGCAAGTTGAGAAACACCTGTTTGAGTTCGGTTTCATTGCCGATCACGTCGAACCGAGCTGCATCATCCCACTGCAGGTCGACCGCTCGGCCTCGAAACTGCTTGAGTGACTCCAACATGGAGGCAACATCCGCGACGACCTCGTCGACTGCGACGCGCGCCCGAGGCCTCTCGCCCGTGGAGGCCAGCGACAGCAGCTTTTGGATGATATCTTTGCAACGGAAGGACTCGTCCCTGATGATTTCGAGCGCCCGCTCGGTGTCGGCCGACGAAACGTCGGGGCCGGATTCTCCGGCCCGCTTCAAAGTCAGCTCCGCGTAACCCGAAATGATGTTGAGCGGATTGTTGATCTCGTGGGCAACGCCCGCCGCAAGAATCCCGACGCTGGCGAGGCGCTCCGACTGGACCAATTCCTTGCTCTTCTCTCGAACGCGCTGCTCGAGATCGAGATACGACGCCTCCAACTTCGACGCCATGAGATTGAAGTCCCCCGCGAGCTGGGAGAATTCGTGGTCTCCGTCCATCCGCAACCGCTCCGAGAGTCGGCCGGATGCGATCTTGCGAACGCCGTCGCGAAGCCGCCGAAGCGGAATGACGACGCTGCGAAACTGCGCGGTGCTGATCAACGCGGTGACGAAAACGATTGCGATCGAACAGGCGACCAGAAGCTGGAGCGTGGTTCGCATCGTTCGATCGGAAGCGTCGTGGGCCGATGCGATGGCGGCGTCCATGGCGGACGCGAGTTCGTCGAGTTGGCCTTGTGCGTGGTCAGCCGCGGCGAGAAGGCTGCCTCGCAGTTCATCGAGTTCTGCCGCGGATGTATTGTCATGCACGCTGTTGAGAAGGGTAATCAAATCGGCGTTGATCGACCGGGCGAATTCACCCTCGTCTTCTTCGTGACCGGCAATGTCACAACTCTGGGTGTCTTGAAAGGCGTCGAATCTCGTCAAGTCGTCGGAGGCGGCCCGAAGCTCCCGCGCGATTTCCTCCGCACTGCCCTTCCCGTTGATCAAGCCCCGCGCCGCGCCCAGCCGCTCGTCCACGTCGAGAATCATCCTCAGCTCAATGTACTCGTCGCGAGCGATCCGAGTGGTTTCGTGGGCCTTTTCAAGCCCCCAAACCGAGATCACACCCAGCAGCGCCAAGCTGCCGACCAGGCCGACGATTCGGTACACCATGCGTTTTGAAAGTGTCATCGCATTCTCCAACCCTGGGCAGCCCGAGACGACGTGCCGACGATCCGACGGGGCGAGAGACCGGCCCTGCAAAGTTTGCACGGATCCTACGAGAATCTTGAATACGTGCGTATGATACCGTGAGTTTCCGGATAGGGACATTCTACCAAGATCATTCAAACATTGGGAACAGCCTGCAGGGAGAGTTTGGCGATGGAGCGAAGTGCAGTCATTGACGCGGTGCGACAGAGCGAGTGTTTCAAATCAGAGGTCGCGTACCTCGCTCGCGGTGGGTTTGAGGTGGACGAGTCGCCCCGATTGTTCAAGCAGCTTGAAAACGAAAAAGTACGCCTGATTTTTCCGACGCGGGCGCGGATCGTCGACGAGGGCGTTGCGGTTGGTCTGGTGTGTTTGTACGACCTGGCCGATAGGACCAATATCTACGCCCACGCGATTTACGCTGGCGCGGGGGCCAACGCCTCGTTGCGTAGTTTGTACATCCCACCAACGCAGGCCAAACCCCAGCCGGGCGTTGCCGGCAACAAGGCGATCTTGAAATTCGTCGCCTGGAAGCAAGCCGCCTGGACGACGTTTCTCAATGACGAGCTCGATGTGGGGCCGGAGCAAGCGTCGGCAAGATGGCTTGATCGGTTTTGGAAAGCGCTCGACCGAATGTACGGCGGCGGCAACCTGCTCGGCAACGGCGCCGGTGAGACCAAATGATGCACGCTCGTCCGAAATACCTGGCAGTCGCGCTCGCACTGTTCATCACTATCCCCGGATGCGCTCCGAAGCAGTTCGTGGATGGCGTGTACTGGAGCGTTCGTCAATCGGGAGCGCGTAACGCGTCCGTCCGCGTCGTGGACGATTGGCCTTGCATGCGATTCGACGCGTTTCTTCTCGATGAACTCGACTACGCGTTCACGCTGACCGACACACAGGCCGCCCGTGACGCAATGAGCAATGTTGTCGGCGATGCCCACACCGTCGCGAGGCATGCAGCCAACAATGAAATCGATCAACTTCCCCAGGCGACTCTGTCGAAACTGTGGAAGCGATATTTTGCCGACGAACCCGAGCCCGGTGATTTGAGAGGTGTGATTCGAGCCCGGTTTTGGCGAGCGGCGGAAGTCCGCTTCGGCGAACTGCTCGTCAGAATCGACGTCGCCCCGGACGCAGCCGCGGTTCACGCCATCGGCAAGGAGATTCAAGACTCGGTACGCCGGTCCCCGAAGGATCAGCGTGGCAGCGGACCCATGCTGGCCGCCGTCGCAGCATCGATCAAGCTGGAGACCGGCCCGCTGGACCACGGAGGCCCGGTCATCGATCTCTATTCACCATCGCCAGCTGCGATACTGGTCGGGACGCATCCGGCCGAAACAACCGGTCGCGAAGACCGCTTGCTCGCCCGATACGCGCCGCTCATCGCTCAGGAGCGACTTTCGAACACATCGTACGGCCCTGAGGCTGACCAGATCGGCACGGTACACCTGTCGGGAGGCCCGGAAAACTACGAAGTGGCGATCGACACCGGAACGCCCAGCATGTACGCGTACTGGCAATACACATGGGTTTCCGGCGTGAAGCGCCTGCAGTTAGCCTACACGTACTGGTTCCCCGAGCACCCAAAATTGAAACCAATTGATACCGAGTCCGGCAGAATAGAAGGTGCGACGTTGCGCATGACGCTCGACGCAACGGACCGGCCGGCCGTCTTCGAGACCGTGCTCGCCTGCGGATGTTATCACCGTTGCTATGTCGCGGAACGGGTCGAGCGCGCGGCATGCCGCGAGAATGACATCCCTCTTTCCGGCAAATCGTTCTGCGTCGAGCAAAGCGTCCCGGACAAGATCGACTGGATCATCCCCGAAATCGTCCCCGTGCTGGACCAGACCTCCGAACATCCCATCGTGTTCAGCCGGGCGGGTTACCACGGTATTGCCGGAATCAGCTTTGATCGTCAAGAACTCCGCAACCGCCACATCCGCGAAGACCGCCAATACACACTTCGTTCGTACGAAGAGCTGGAGCGTTTGCCCGTCGGCGACGGGTTCGGCAGCATGTTCGACTCGGACGGCTTGGTTCGCGGAGCGGGCAGGCTGGAGGGCATGCTCCTCGCCCCGACGGGCATGCTCAGTGCCGGTCAGCCGAGGCAACGCGGAACCCAATTGCTCCACTGGGATCAGTACGACTTCGACGACCCGCACCTGCTTGACCACTGCCTGCGCCTACCCCCCAACTTCTAGACCCCGACAATCGTGTCGCCTATGATTCCGTCGGTCGCCATCCGCCACTGGCAACCGGAGCAGTGGGCAAGAGACGAACGATCGGTGAACAAGGGATCGCATGTGACGACGTCGTACGATCGTTCCACCGCGGCAGTCACGGCAGCCCGGGCCGTGCGACGCTACTCTGCTGATGATTGATGCCAAACACACTATTCTCCTGACCGGAGCAACCGGCGGACTGGGACACTACGTGTTGGCACGACTGGTCGACGCTTCGTCGGCCACCGTTCGAGTCCTCCTGCGATCGCCGATGATCGACAGTCGGCGGCGTCTGACAAACCTGTTGCGCGATCTGCTGCTCGACCTTCCAGCGCTGATCGCATCTGAACGGGTGGAACTCGTCGAAGGCAGCCTCCCCGACAGCGTCAACGCGTCCATCGTCGACAACGTCGATACAATCGTTCACGCTGCGGGCAGTACGGTTTTTGACACCGATACCGCCGGAGACCCCGAGCGCACGAACGTGGCTGGCACGCAGGCCCTCCTCGACATCACGAGAGGCAGCCCGGTCACCCGATTCGTGTTGGTCAGCACAGCCTATGTCTGCGGCGACCACCGCGGCGTCGTTCCGGAGCGCATCGAACAATTCCCGCCGACGTTTCGCAACGCCTACGAGCAGTCCAAATGGAAAGCTGAGCAACTGGTATGGAGCGAATTCAGCGGCGATCGCCACTGCGCCATCTGTCGCCCCGCCATCCTCTTCGGAGATCGGTCGGCCGGTCGGGCATCGTCGTTCACGGGTGTCTATCTGATCGCGCGGGCGACCGGGATTCTCGCCAGAGCGGTGGCGGATGATGCCAGCATGGACCCGCACACGATCCCATTGCGGATTCTCGGTCACCCGGACGCAACATCCAATCTCGTGCCGGTGGATTGGGCTGCCGATCGCATCGCTGCAATCGCCTTGGATCCATCCGCTTACGGCCTGGTGCATCACATTACCAATTCGAGACCACCGACCCACGCGGACATCAAGCGATGGCTTGAAGACTATTTCGACATCGCCGGTGGCAGCTTTTGCGATCGCGAAGGACCGCTGCACGATCCCAATCATTTCGAAGAACTGTTCTATTCCTGCGGAGATGTGGTTCGCGACTACTTCAGACGCGGACTTTCGTTCGAATCGCGATGGACCAATCACAATGGCGACATGCCACTCGTAACACGCGAACACTTCCTGAAAGCCATCACCTACGCTCACCAGCGAAAATGGAAACGCCTCGACCCGCCATATCGAACCGATGACCGTCAGATCGGCCACATTGACCCTCGCTGGTACTTTGAGGAGTTCCTGCCGCAAGCGATTCCCAGATCGAGCGTCGCGAACATCCACTCTTTGACGACGACGGTCCAATTCGTCATTGGCGAACAGCACAATGGCTGGATCTGCCGATTCGAGCGAGGACGACTGCTCGCGTCCAAGCGCGCGCGACGCAACGGTGATGCGGAATTCGGCTACGAAATCGCCGACGACGCGTTCTCGCAAATCGTCAGCGGGCGGAGGTCTCCACAAGCGGTGTTCTTTCTCGGCCAAGCCGAGATGTTCGGCAATCACGAACGCGCTCTGCGTATGGTTTCGATCATGTCCCAGTTCATCAAAGAGTTTCCCGCCAGTCATGCCTGACATGCAAGAATCACCCGACCCCGTCGTTGAAGAACGCATCCGCATCCCAAGCGGAGACCACGAACTGGAGGGGATACTCGCGTACCCATCCGCGTCCACACCGACGTTCGCCGCGGTCATCGCCGGCCCGCACCCCCTGTTGGGAGGCGACCTGCAGAACAACGTCGTGGCCGCCCTTCGCAGGTCGGTGGCCTGCTGCGGGGGCGTGGCGATGACGTTCAACTATTCCGGCGTCGGCGACAGCACTGGCGGACCGACGGACTGGCCGGCCGTCATTGCAACGTTTTGGGAATCCGGATGCTTCGACGAAGAACGCGACTGGGTCGACGACACGCGTGCATGCATCGCCAATCTGAACGACATCTGCGACGTTCCCACAGCCCTGGTCGGCTACAGTTTCGGCTGTTGGCCTTGCGCTCGATGTGTCGAGAACGCGGGCGCGAACGCCGTGGTGCTCATCTCGCCCAACCCGACCCGGCACGACCTTGGAGGCGTCCATAAGACCGACCTCCCAATCGCGGTGATCCACAGCGACAATGATTTCACGTGCAGCGTCGAAGACCTTCGTGATTGGGTCCGCCGCCTTGACCAGCCGAAATCAATCGTCGAGATCACGGCCGGTGAACATTTCTTCCGCGGCTGCGAGGATCAAGTGTGCGACGCAGTGACGTCGTTTCTCAAAGAAAATGCCATCGCACAAACAAACGATCGATGAGCGAACTGCAGGAATATCAACAGGTCAACGACCGACTCGCGGAGGTGCTGGCTGTCCATTTCGACGCCAAATGGGGTACGCCCTATTGGCTCGATCGCGCTCGCGCGATGGGATTCGATCCGCGCGACGCGATCCGCAGCATCCGGGACCTGCCGCGCATGGGAACGATGACACAAGCCGATCTCCTCGCCCGACCGCTGGAACACTTCATCCCCAAGAGCATATTGCAAGATCGCCCCGCGCTACGCGTCGCCCAGACCGGCGGCACGACCGGACAACCCGTGTGGACGGCCTACAACCAAGATGAATTCGTGGCAGCGTTCGTCGAGCCCTTCGCCGCCGCCGCCGCCCATGTGCGATTCCCCGTCGGCGGATCGTGGCTTTACGTCGGCCCGTCAGGCCCACACATCATAGGTCAGGCAGCCCGGGAAATCGCACGCCGATCGCAGGCAGCGTCGCCGTTTTGCGTCGACTTCGACTCGCGCTGGGCACGAAAGCTGCCCGACGACTCCTTCGCAGCAACAAGGTATGTTGGCCACATCGTCGACCAATCGCTCGACATCATTCGCCACCAAAACATCACGACGCTGTTTTGCACACCACTCGTCCTGGATCGCCTGTCACACCAGATGTCCATCGAACATCGCGAACGCATTCGCGGCATTCACTACGGCGGCACGGCCATCGACTCGGCCCAACTCCACCACCTGCAACGAGATGTTTTCCCCAATGCAGTGCACCTCTGCGGATATGGAAATACGCTGTTCGGCTGCTGCCTGGAGCTGGATTGCACGCCCGGTCGACCGCTTCAATACTTCCCCCACGGGCCGCGTCTGGTCTTCGGTGTGGCGGCAGAAACATCGGCCAACACACCTGCCGTCGACTACGACACCGTAGATCAGCAAGGTCGCGTGGTGTTCACGCGTCTGGATCGAACGATGCTGCTGGTGAACATGTGCGAACGCGACGAGGGCGTCCTCACGCGACCGCCGGAGCACGCGCCTGCCGACTTTGCACTGTGGGGCATCAGGTCGCCACGACCGATCCGGCGCAACAACACGCCCACCGCCGAGACGCTCTACTGAACCTCACGCCTGTGCACGTCGTCAGCCGAGAGCAGCCGACGGTGGGCACGTTCGGCGAACGCCTACCGTGGCAGCAAGCCGCTCCGCTCCGCATGTCCGATGAAGTCCAAATTGTTGGCAAGAATGTTGGGCGTATGGCGGATTTCGTCCACCAACATCCAGCGAGCCTCTGCCACCTCTCGCGGATCGGGCGTGACCACCCCGCCGACGATCATCGCGGTCCACCACTGAAGATGCAGCAGCCCGTCGTCTCGCGTCCACTGCCAAACCCGTTCGCCAGGCGTTACGATCAGCCCTACCTCTTCCGCAACTTCGCGTACGAGAGCCTCGAACGGCGATTCTCCCGATTCGATTGCGCCGCCGGGAAAGCACCACGCGCCGGCGGCCGGCACGCCGGCCGCACGTCGAATCATCAACCACCGACGACCACGCGCTAGAACCGCGATTACGCCGTGTTTGCAAAGATGTTGCTGCGACGGCATCGCTGCTCCTGAAACTGGCGGGACCAACGTCAAGGAACGGCTCACCGACCGGATCGAAGGCGAGTCACGGCCAGTACCATCAAACAAAAAACGCCGGTGACGTGCAATCGATGCACGCCACCGGCGATGAAAATCAAACAAGCCGTCGTCGATCGCAGCTTACGGCCAGATCAAACTGTCGGTGATCGCGTACGAACCGATGTTCTGCCCGAAAACGTTCTGACCCGGATAAGGATTGGAAATAGTACCGCCGATGGGCAGAGCGCCTTCAAACCTCCCAGTGATCGTCGCGTTTTCCGTCATGAGGGTGTAGATGTTGTCGTGGTCGACGCCAACGATCGGCGTCTTCAAGAACGAGACGTGGGCGTCTGCAAACAAGACATTCTGACCCTCACCCGAACCTCTACCACCGTGGTTACCGGAATTGAACGCCTGCCACTTCCGCGGCGGGGTCGTCAGATCGAGCTTCTTGGGAAGCTCGCCACCAGTCCGAGCATAGGGACCGCGATCCGCCATCAACGCCATCCGCGTGTCAACGTTCTCACTGGCACGTGTGTCGAACGGACCGAAGGGAACCTGATATCCGTAGCTGATGTTCCGCAAGCCGCGGAAATTGTAGTACCGATCGATCTCTTCCGTATCGTCCTCGACGTCGCCGCTGCTCGGGCAAACGCACGCTTTGGTCACGATATCACCGGTACGGATCAGCATCCAGAACGCACGCGTCGTCGAAACCTGATCGCCCTTGGAGATGAGCGTGCCATCGTCCGACCAGTCATATCGCAGAATCGTCTGCGTATCCCACCGACCCGAACTGTCGAGCGCCTCCGTGTACCGGTTCTGATTGGCCTTGTCGATGTTGCGCTCGTCGAACGTCGGAACAGGCCACTGCTCCTCGTTATCGTTCGAGTAAATCTTGCTCGCCATGCCGATCGCTCGCAGACCACTGCCGGCGCAAACGACACGCTTGGCCAGTTCGCGCGCACGAGAAAGACTCGGAAGCAGAATCGAGATCAGCAGCGCGATGATCGCGATTACAACGAGCAACTCGATGAGGGTGAACCCTCGCCATTTCCACTTGCTACGAAACATGTTCATAACCTCCTGTGCGTCACGCACATTGTTGGGGTGGCGGCGAACCGGCTTGAGCGATTCTGCCGGCAGCATGGCAATAAAAAGAGTACGATTGGATAAGACCGGAACTCATTTGACCACCGGGCAGGATACCGACTCAACCCGTTCGGGTTCGAGCCAACAGCCTCCATCGATCCGCTCACCACGGCGTGGAACAACCCACACCTTGCCAAAAACCGTCACGCAACGATGGGGACCGTCCCCGTGCCGCTGCGTTGGTCCTGTAACACACCATCACCCGTCAGAACTCAACTGACCGGGCGCGGATCGGCGGGCTGTGCGAACGCAAACCTTCTGCGTGGCGCGACAGCACACCAAAGGACCGCGAAAACTCACGGTACCGACGAGCGGGAATCATACCCAAGAGTGACTTGCGGAAAGAGTAAGAGGCAACGACAAAGCAGGCCGACGGAAGGATTAGGAGGATACTGAATAACGATGTATAATTCCGAATAACGACCGCGTCGACCGACGATACGCTGGCAAGTCCTCACTCATCAGCACTGAATCCTATCGGTCGATACTCCGCCTGTCAATCATCGGACCCACCTAGAATCCATCAATTGTGAGAACTCCGACCCAACCCCAAGCGTATGGTACCGAACGGTTACGTCACGTGATGCGAGCAGGCCGGTCGAGGCTGAACCGCCTCAAACATGGCACGCTGCGACAAGAGACCGTCCTAGTGCTACGTCACGCTTGAGTTTGCGGGTGTGCCACTGCTGTTGAGCAGTGTACGAACGCCACCAAACCCCTCGTGGGCACTGCTCAAGAGCAGTGGCACACGAAAGAAGGGTTGCCCGCTACCGGCAGATTGAGGTGTGACGCGACACTAGATTCGGTACCGGGCGATCTCCAAGCGGTGCGTGTTGACATGCCCCAACCCTCGCTTCTCCGCCGCCGCCAGATGGACTGACTTGTTCACCGAATCGTCCACGGCAGCAAGCCCCAAGATTATTCGTTGCGAGTTAATCAGCTCAAGACCGACACTATCAACTGAGGCTGGATTTGCGCCCGCGAGAATGATGCCGCTGTCCCATGTGCAGTCGTCGCGAGCCTCCGGCCCGCCATCAAAAACGGTCCGGAGGGCGTTGACCAGATTCAAGCGAAGCTTACTCCGAATCTGAGGCAACGCCACAATGTCGCCAATGTAAGGAGAGCAGTGCGAGCCATGGTAGCGAGCCGGGTGCTTGATGAGGCCGTGCGACAGGTTCTTCAACGAACACGTGACTCCCGCAATGTTATGCGTCTTCAAGAACGGAACGTTGATGATTGCGGTGACCTGATCGAGCACGGCGGACAGATGGTCCTGCCCGCTTCCGAAGTCCACCGGGTCAGCCTGCCAACCCCGAACGGGAGATCCAACACCGAGACTGCCGATGAGCCGGCCCGGCGCCTCGATGGGGATGATCTGGTCCCGCGCGAACCCCGCTTCCAGTAGAGAACGGATCACTGCTTTGGCGAACGGCTCGCTCACGCCGAGCGCTTCGGCGGCGGAACTGTTGAATTTGATGCCGATAACATCGCTCGGACGCAGTATCGACCGCCAAGCATCAGACGCCGTCGCCTCTCCAGTAAAGCTACGCAGGCTCAAATCAAGCATTTCTGGCATCACGGCATGGTGCACTTGTCGGCCTCGGACAACGTGGTCGCTGGTGACTTGAACCACATCCACCCGGGGACGTGACGGTTTTTTGTGCGCGGGACCGGCGACCACTTCGGACACCGGAACGGTGCCAGCGGCCACCGCGGCAGCAGCCAGGAATTCGCGTCGACTCATGCCGGGGTTGGTCTTCATCTGGGTCTCGCGATCCGCCATGGGCCGTTACGTACACGTGTCTATCGGCGAATCCGGTCGACTGCCGGAGCAACAGGCGGCGATGTCGTCGCGACGACCACAGAGAATCGGCCGGATCGCCCCGGAGCGGCCGTTGCACCGACGACGATTGACAGGAACCTTGGCGGCCGCCTATATACACGCGGGATCGAGTTGGACCGAGCGATTGAGCGCGACCGACTCGCTCGGTGAATCCGCGAGACCTTCCCAAGCCGGCCAACGGGATGAGTGGTCGACCCGTTTTGTTTCAACGCAACGGTCCCGCGAGTCGGGTGCCAACTTGGCACTGACGCGGGCGAAAAGCACGCACTCGCCGAATGGATGCGTCTTCCGCGGGCTGTCACCGTGGCTGATTGGATTTCTGGAGTCGCTAACGATGAAGATGATGCACTCACGGCGTTTCGCCCACCTGATGTGGTCTGGATGCCTCCTACTTGCTGGTTTTTGCGTTTTCATGCTGACCGGCTGTCCGTCTCCCAACGGCGGAAACAACAACGGGTCGCCGGTCTCCGGAACCCCGGGAACGCCAACTGAACCGACGATCGGCATCTTGAACATCCTCAACAACGCAGCGTTTTCCGACGCCGTGTCGATCACCATCCTTTACTCGGTTCCTGCCGACGCGACTGACGTCATCGCTTTCTACACGCTCCTGAACGATGTTGTGAGCGCCGGCGGCACGCCAATTGGCGGCGAGGAAGTGATCGCGACGGGACTGCCCGCCGGCTCGAACCAGTCCTTCTTGTTCGACACGACCGACCTGAGACCTGGTTTTTATCGATTGGGCATTCGTGCTGACGGAGTCGATTACCTCAGCCAGGGGACCGTGGAAGTTCAAGGCCCACCGGCACCATTGTTTCTCGAGCCATCGGCGGACGTGACGGCCCGCGCAGGTGAAGACGTGACCATCATGGTCGACGTCGGTGATCCCCAGGGTCTCGCGCGGTGGCGTCTGTTTTTTCAAGATGCCGACGCCCCCCTGTTGGAGGAAGGCATGGCGGCTGGTGGTGAACTGCTGGGCGTGCGCCTGACGGAAGGAGAAGGCAACACCGTCGATTTCACCTGGGACACAACCAACGTGGATCCAGGCAAGTACCGCTTGGGCATCTCGGCGACCGATTCAGGGTTTTCGATTTCCGAAGCCGCCGCCCTGAGCGCGACCAGCATCATCACTGCCTACAGCGACGCGGTGGTCACGATTCTACCGGTCGCCTCGGAGGCGATGCCGCCAACCATTCAACTGACGACGGCGGACCAAACACTCTTCATCGGCGATTCCGTCGACATCGGGATTGCCGCGCAGGCATTCGAGGGCGATGAATTCCTGGTAACGGTGTACTGGATGCTGGAGAACACCACCGACCGGACAACCATCGCGACCATCACCGACCCTGCCGTGGTGTCAGCGACCTTCGACACCAGCGGGTTGCAAACAGGCCTGTACGAAATCGGAGCGTCGATTTCCGACGGGCTCAATCCCGTCGTTGAAATTCCCCAAGCAGATCGAGTCAAGATCGACGTCATCGACGGAACGAGCGCCGACCTCGTGGTGTCATCCCCCGGGATCGACCGACAGGTCGCCAAGGGAGAGTCCATTTCGATTGAATGGGATACCAACATTCCGCCGGGCGAGGGACGATCATTCCGCGTCTTCGCCAGAGCGTGCACAGCGTGTGACGCCAACGACGCGGGAACAGCCCCCGACATCAACATTTTGACCGGAGTGGAGTTGAACACCACCACCACGACGTGGGACACCTCGAACGTCGGCGGACGCCATTTGATCTTCGTGGAACTAACGCTGCCAACCGCCGAGCTTGCCGCACCCATCACAGCCCGTGCGCCTGGCGTGATTCGAGTTTCGACCGCCGCGCCCCAATTCTGGCTTGGCTCGATCGGTAACGGTGCCGGATCGGCTCGCCAGGGTGAGATTTACGAGGGGGTCAACTTCCAGGACAACGCGGGCACGTTTCTCAACGTTGCAGGCGACTTCGATGAGGACGGCCGAGACGATTTCATCATCGGGGCGCGTTTCGGCAAACCGTTCTTCCAAAACCCCGACGGTGTTGGAATTGGCGAGGCCTACCTAATTTACGGCGGCGAGCGCACCAACAGTACCCACAACCTCAACGAAGTCTCGCTTGCCCAACAGCGAGGGATCGCTTTCACGGGCGTTCAGCCGCGCGACGATGCGGCGGCGGCGACCAACGGTTTGAGTGCAGTGCGTTTGATTCCCGATCAAGACGGTGACGGCAAACCGGAGCTGGCGTTCGGCATTCCGTCGGTGGAATCACGCGGGCACAGCCGGCGGTTAATCGTAGACCGCAACCCTGCGGCGCGCGACACGTTGGAAAAAGAAAACCAGTTTCGGCGAGGCGGGGTCATCTTTGTTGCGAGCACGAACACCAAATTCACCACGCCACCCAACAGCCCGGACGCCGACGCGCCCATCTCGCTCCGCCCGGTCGTGAATCTCGATCTGGTCGGACAGAACTTTGACACCGTTGCAGTGGAAACATCGCCGGGCGGGCCTTCCGGGTGCGACGCATTGTTCGTCGACAATTGGCAGTTCAGTTCACAACTGGTGGGCACTGCACTGGTCGAAACCTGCACCGCAAACATGACGGACGGATGCGCCGAGACATTCGTGGGCAATCAACTTGGCTTCAGCCGCGCCCTGGCGGACCATTTCGGGACTCGCTGCCTTCCTATTTCGGGCGGCGGGAGATGTCGTTGCTTCAACGCGGCCAACTCCCCACCAGCCACCGGAAACGCGGCCAACAATGGGACCGGCGGCATCAGCCATCGCATCGACAGTGGCGGTCGTTGTGCCGCCGTGCTCGGTCTGATCCCATCGCCGACGCTCACCGAGGCTGAGATCATTCCCGGGTCACCCGTCGAAGACCCTTCTGACATGCGTTTGGGCAGTGGGTTTTACCCCGTCGCGGGCAACGCTCCACGCGAGCCGTTCGGAGCAAGGTTGATCGGTAATGAAGTCGGCGACGACTTCGGAACGTCCATCGCGGTGAGCGGAGGCTTCCTCATCATCTCCGCCCCCGGCCGCACACCCCGGACGGGGGAAGTCATCGGATTGGGCGTTGGCACGGATCCGTGTGCGACGACGTTCCCGACCGACCCGGGCATCATGTACATGATCAACATGAACAACCTTTGGCCTGACTTTTCTGTCAACGGCTCTAACCCACCGCTCCCGTTCCAATACCAAGTCGGGCCGTTCCCGGAGGGCGCCGCAGTCATGGAGCGAAACAACGCCAGCCACTGTGGGCGTTCCTCGCTCTTCGAGTCGTTCCCGTCGCCATTCCGAATTCTCGGGGAACAAGACGAGAAGATTCAATTCGTCGAGGGGATTGCGGACTTCAACGGTGACGGCCGGGAGGACTTCGTCATCGGTGCCCCGACCGCCAACACCGGCAACGGGCAAGTTAACGTCGTATTTCGGCGCGATCCGTTTCTGGAGGGCGACTACCTCCTTTGCAAGCTCGGCTTGTCCGAAAACAACGTCGAACGACTTGCCGGATTGCGCATCAACGGCCGGACCGGAGAGGGCTTCGGCGATGTCATCGGCAAGAGCTTAGTCGTCGTCAATAGCGATGGCAGCCTGAGCAACGAAGGTGCCGATTTGAACGGTGATGGCCGATTCGACCTCATCCTCGGCAATCCCAACGCCAGCCCCGGAGGCCGGGCACAGGCGGGCGAAATCATCGTGGTGTTTGCCACGGATGATTTGATTTCCCCGGTCAACGGCCTTGGCATCGATCGCTTGCTCGATCCCAGCGACTCGATCAGCCGGGATTCCAACGGCAACCCGCGGGCCATCAAGATCGCCGGTAATCAACCCGGCGACCAATTGGGGTTCAACGTCGCGGTCGTCGGTGATGTCGACGGCGATGGGCGAAACGACCTCCTCGTGGCTGCTCCAGGCGCAGCGCCCCGGTTCGACAGTGACGACAACGGCACGCTGGACAGTCGGGGCATTGACATCATCAACCTGGCCAATCCGGACAGCCCGTTTGGCGACGGCATCGCGGATGACGCTGACGGCGACGGGACGTTGGAGCTTGACCCCAACGACCCCAACAATGACGACGACTTGCTCCTCGGCGCGGGACAGGTGTACCTCATCCTCGGCGTCAACGATCTGGCCCAACTGGCAGATCCGGCAACCAACACTGTCGACATCGCAACCTTGGGCGCGAGCAACAACTTCAGAGGAATCGTCTTCGTCGGCCGCGAAGAAGGCGACTCGCTCGGCGGCGGCGTTGAGAGCAAGAAAATGGGTCGCTCGTTCGGCATTGGTCCGGCAGGAGACGTCGACGGTGACGGTCGGGGCGACTTCCTCCTCGGCTCGATCCTCGCCAACCCCGGCGGCCGCGTTGATGCGGGGGCGGCGTATCTCATCTACGGATTCTCACCGTAAAGCCGAATGTTCGGCGATGCAGCGGCCCACCGGTGATTCATCAGGTGACGACCCGTCACGGCGGGCGTTTCCATTGGGGTTTGTGGGCTCTTTACTTTCACCGGCGACGACTATAATGACGCAGATGTTCGCCGCCGTTCACAACAGCTACCGACTGCTCGGCTTGTCGACACTGCTGAGCGCCGCCATGATTTCAGCGGCAGGTGCTCAGCCGCTGGGGGTGCGATCGCGCATCAACGACACCGCCATCGGGTTGTTCTGCTCCGGTTCCTGCGCCTCGGGGGTCGCGACCCAACCCAGCATACCGCCGACCAATTCCCAGCCTCCGCGGGGCGATGACACGTTCCGTCCGACGCACTGCACGGCTGCTCCGGTGATCGTCACCATTTTGCGGCATCGCCAGGTCGTGCTGTCGCGCTTCGGCTCGATGCAAGCCCCGTAATCACGTCTTCCAGCATCAACAGCCGTCCGGTACAAAATCCAACTGCTAGCAGTGTCCCCGATGTGACCGGGGCGAGGGCGAACCATGAACCTCCAACTCACCATCACCAAGGGGCTCGAGAAGATATTCGGGTCCAGAAACAACCGCATGCTCAAACGCCTGGCGATTGTTGCAGATGCCACCGAAGCGGCTGAAGCAGAAGTTCGAGCGTTGAGCGACGATGGCTTGCGTGCCAAGACCGAAGAGATGAAGACACGCTTCCGCGAGGGGGCGAGCGCCGATGATCTGCTGCCCGAAGCGTTTGCGGTGCTCCGCGAAGCCTCGCGCCGCGCCCAAGCGCACCGCCACTTTCGCTGCCAGTTGATCGGCGGGCAGGTGCTGTATCACGGGCAGGTCGCGGAGATGAAGACCGGCGAAGGAAAGACCATCGTCTGCCATTTGGCCGCTTATGTTCGCGTGCTGTGCGGCATGAAAGTGCACATCGTGACGGTCAACGACTACCTCGTACGTCGAGACGCGGATTTCGCCAAACCGGTGTTTGAAATGCTCGGCGTGAGCGTTGGCTACATTCAATCCCAGGTCGATCCCTCCGGCCAGGAGGGCGTCCGGAAACAGGCGTACGCGTGCGACCTGACGTACGGTACGACGAGCGAGTTCGGCTTCGACTACCTCCGCGACAACATGAAAATCCGTCACGCCGACCAGGTGCAAGGGCGTTTAGACTACGCGATTATCGACGAAGTCGACTCGATTCTGATCGACGAAGCCCGGACCCCGCTCATCATTTCAGGCGGAAGCATGGAAGACGAGGGGCGATACAAATGGGCCGACGGGTTGGCGAGATTCCTGGTTCACAAACAAGCTGAATTCAACCGCGACACAGCCAAGCGCGTCGCCGAATGGGGCGAAGAGCTGCCGGAGCAACTCAAGGCGAATCCCAAGGCAGACGGTGCGTTTCGGCGGTTCCGGGTCGACCCCAGCATGGTGGGCGAGGAGGAGGCGGAGGCCATCGGACATCGCCAGTGCTTTGTCGTCCAGCAAGATCGCAAGAGCGTTTCGATCACACATGACGGCATCGCGATCGCACAGGATCAGGCCGGCATTGGCAGCTTTTACGTGGGCGCCAACATGGATCGGCCACATCTGATCGAGCAAGCGTTGCGGGCTCACACCGTCTACGAGCGTGACAAAGACTACGTCGTCCAAAACCGTGAGGTCATCATCGTCGACGAAAACACCGGGCGCCTGATGGTGGGGCGACAATGGTCGGACGGGTTGCACCAGGCGATCGAAACCAAGGAAAACGTCCCCATCAAGCAGGAAACACAGACGTTGGCCACCATCACCGTGCAGAATTTCTTCAAACTCTACAAGGTGATGGCGGGCATGACGGGGACAGCTTCGACCGAGGGGGAGGAGTTCCTCAAGATCTACAAGCTCGAGGTGATTGAAGTTCCCACGAACCGGCCGGTGAATCGGCTCGATCACAACGACAAGATGTTTCGAAGCACGCCGCAAAAACTGCGTGCCATCGTGGAGGAGACCCACGAGGTCCGGCGGCGCGGTCGACCGCGCGATCCGTTCCTCATCGCGGACATCCTGACCGCGCTCAAACCGATCGTCGCCGCCCAGGGCGAGAGCACGTCATCGATTGACGAAGCGCTCAAGCAGTTCAAGTCCGCGGAGGAGGGCGACGACAAGGTCATCGATTTCATGCTGAGCGTGCACGACGAGGTAATGGGTGATCTCGTTCGCGGTAAGCCGGTACTCGTGGGCACGACCAGCGTGGAAAAATCCGAGCAACTCTCGGACCTGCTCACCAAGACTTACGGCATCGATCACGAGGTACTCAACGCCAAGAACCACGCTCGCGAAGCCGACATCGTCGCCAAAGCGGGACACCAGTCAGAACCGACACGAGGAGCCGACAAGACGCCGACCGGCAATGTCACGATTGCGACGAATATGGCCGGCCGAGGAACCGACATCAAGCTGGCGGATGGAACGGTCCACCCCCATTGCAAGATATCCGATGATGCGGCGGCAAGCCCGACGTACCCGATCGGCGTGACGAAATGCTGCATCCACTGTACTGAATATGATCCGGCAACCAACTGCGCCCATTGCTACAAACCCAAACTGGACTCCCGTTTTCCAGACATCGGACGGAAGGTCTGCTCGATCAACGCGCCGTGTGGCCTGCATATCGTCGGAACCGAGCGGCACGAAGCCCGCAGAATCGACAACCAGTTGCGCGGTCGATCGGGTCGTCAGGGAGACCCCGGATCAAGCCGGTTCTTCATCTCGCTCGACGATGACCTGATCAAGCTGTTTATGCCCGACTGGATGCTGAAGATGATGGAGAAGCTCGGGTTCTCCGAAGGCACGAGCATTGAGGACAAACGCCTGAACAAGGGCATTGAACGGGCCCAACGAAAGGTCGAGGAACGAAACTTTTCCAGCCGAAAGCATCTGCTCGAATGGGACGAGCCGATGGACTTCCAACGGAGAGAGTTCTATTCCGCACGCCAGCGTATCCTCGAGGGCAGAGATCTTGAGCCGCTGATTTTCGAGATCATCGACGACTCCATCGCGGACAGCGTGGCTCACTTCCTGGCGAACGACTACCGCCAGCGCTGCATCGCGGAATGGTGCAAGACGAACCTCGACGTCCAAATCGAGCCGAAATCTTTCGATATCGACGATTTGGGAGGCATGCAGGAAACCGCCCGCCAAGCTGCCCAGTATGAAGCTCGCGAGACCATCCGCACGTCACTGATCGAATACATCGATCCGGAAAGCGACGAGACGGAATGGGACCTGAGAGGCCTGCTCGAATGGGCCCAGCGGAACTACCGCTTCAGCCACACACAAAACCAGCTTCGCAAGATGGACGCCTCGGAAATCGAGGAGGCCCTTTGCGAGGCGGCGGAAAAGCATTTCGAGAAGATCGATCTCAGTGGCATGGAAGCATATCTTGATGACACGTTCGGTCGAACTCAAATGTGCGCGTGGGCGCGAACCAAGTTCGACATTGTGGTCGATCAAGACGAACTGACCGACAAGTCGATCGGCGAAGTCGTCGATTTGTTCAAGGAGAGAGTGCGGCAAGCCTATCACCAACGCGAAATCTCGTATCCGGTCGACCAGTGCATCGCGCGAGCGTTTTCCGAATCGACAACCGACAACGCCCAAGCGTGCGATATGGTCTGCCGATGGGCCAAGATCAAGTACAACGTCACGTGGAACGCCGAAGACCTCCAAGGTCAACGTCCCGAAGTTCTCGCCAAGAAACTGCGCGAACTTCAGGTCGCGTACCTCGACGATGGCAAGCTCCACGCGGAGATCGACCAAGCGATCGAGACGCACGACGATGTGGACAAGCTGGCTGAATGGGGCAAGGACCGCTTTCGGGCGGCCTGGAATCAGGAATCGTTCGACAAGGCGGATTCAGATCGCCGGACGGTCTTGTACGATATCGGCAGACGGTGGATTCGCTACGAGCTGTCACTCCTGGAACAGTACATCCTTCTTCGCATCTACGACCAAGCCTGGAAGGACCATCTGCTGGAAATGGATCGCCTCAAACACGCGATCATGCAGCGTCCGATGGGCGGCGATCAGACGCACCCGCAAAGCCAGTACGCCATCGAAGGGCGGGAATTCTTCGACCAGATGTGGACGCTCATCCACGCGCGAGTGACGGACATCATCTTCAAGCTCCATGCGGCGGGTTCTGACGAGGAACCCCAGCCGACCGCCGGCCCGAAACCGATGAGCCTTCAGCACGCCGACGCCACCAACGCCGCGTTCGCACAAGCTACGAACGACGAATCATCGGCCATGCGCGCCCAGGGACAACCGAAAGTCGAGACCATCCGCCGCGAAGCACCACGTGTGAAGCGTAACGACCCATGCCCATGTGGCAGCGGTAAAAAATTCAAGCAATGTCACGGCAAGTCGTGACGCCGACTCGATTCCATGCCAATCCGATAACTTGCGATGTTTGAGGGGTAATATCGGGGCTTTGGGAGGCGTAATCGACCACGAAACGCGGAGCGACGGACTACGACCACAGACCGCGTGTGGCAAACCCATCGATTCGGCGCTAGCAGTGCAGCTGCCGGTTTTCATCGTTGACTTTCGCCGCCTCGATGACTACGCTCGAAGCCTGTTAAGAGCATTTCGGGGGAAATGTCGAAGACTGGTGTCCTTCTCCAACGGCCGCCGCCTCCAACTGCTCGGGGTTATTGAGAAACAATCGAAGGGTGAAGCCATGGTGCGCACGAGGACACTGGTGGTTTTGGGAATGGCGTTGTCGGTCGGCGTCGCCGCCCGAGCGGACATCATCGCGCACAACGGGAGTGCCGCGTCGAATCCGCTGTCGGCGGACGCAACGCTTCTTTCCGGGGCGTTTTCGGCGAACGAAGTGGATGTGGATCTGTTTTCCTCGGCTGGTGATTTTTCCGATGTGGAGAGAATCTTCAACGAAAACGCAACGCACAAGCTGGAATTTGAACTCGCAAGCGGCGACCTTCCGCTTAGCGCGTTTGAGTCGATCACAAACAACACTGGGACCGTTTGGACTGGGTTTCGCGTTAGGCTTCAGTTTGTGGAATTCGTAAGTAGCCAAGAGGGCTCCACGCCCGCGCCGCTGCCCGATGAGGTTTTCATCGATGACCTCAACTTCGCGTCGTTCAGTGGCGATCCGTTCCTGGATTTCGATTCGACGGTCACCATCACGCGGTTTGCCGACCCGCTGGACGGAGTTGAGATCGAATTCGCCTTCGGAGGCTCGGGGCTGACCGACGGCGACGGCTTCTCGCTGGACTATTTCATTGGGTTTGCGCTTGATAATGCGGGCGATCCCATCGACTTCGGCATCAACGGATTCTTGATGGAAGAGGAGCCGCTGACCGCTCAAGTGATTCCAGCGCCGAGCGCCGCGTCTTTGTGCCTGGTGGGTTTGTCGTGTTTCAGTTGGATTCGGCGTCGAACCGTCTAATCGGCGACGCCCGAATATTTTTTGTTCACTGGAATTACGTTATCGAATCGTCATGGACGTCTCGTTGTGGAGCTTTCCGGCCTGACTGAAAGGGCCGTCGAATGGTTCCCAGAACTGAGAATCAAAACCGGGCGGCTGGTTGTGTTTTTCTTGGATTGCGTTGACATCGCACAGGCATGCTGATAGGCTGCACGGGGTAGTAGAGTGGGCGGGGCGGGGTAGCGTCAACAGTCAACGAAGTGGGTATTCTGGTGAGGGTTGACGACACTCGGCGGCCGCATTGGGGTTATTTGGGTTCCGTTTATTCTTGGGCGGACTGTTCCCCCGAGGGGGGTGTGAGGAGATTATGAAGCGACAAATGTTTGTATTGTTGACGGTGGCCATGTGTGCCGGCGCAGTTTTCGTGCCCGCCGCCAACGCTGATTTGGCGGTGGTTTTCAATTCCAACGCGACGCTGGAGGGGACGGTTGTTGCGAATTCAGCAACGTCGGCAACGATGGACATCGACGAAACGTCGTTTTCGACGATGGAAATGTTGCTGCAGGAAATTGGCGGTCCCATCCTGGGGGCCACTTCGATCAGCAATTTCAACGGCGACGGCCTCAGTTTCGACCTGAACATGCACATGGATTTCACGCGGACCGGCCTCAATGTGTGGGCCGCAACGGGCACGTTTTCGTTGACCGACATTGACACGTCGACGCCGGCGATCTTCGGTAGTTTCTCCAGCACGTCGGTCGCGGTGAAGAGTGGCACGACGACGCTGGAAATCGAAGGATCGCTTTCGGGCAGTCCCCTGCTGGAAAACCGACCGACGGGTGGCCCGAGTTGGACGTATGCCGGTGAAGGCGGGTCGGATATCACCGTTCCGCTGTCAGACAGCTTCGAGAACGGCATCGTCTTTGCGTTGCAGTTCAACACGGGGTTCTCGACGCTCGATGGGTTCTTCGGTTCGAGCGACACCTATTCCGGCGGTAAAGTGGAGGGCTCGGTGGTTCCCGCCCCTGCGTCCGGAATGCTCGCCATGGTCGGCATCGGTTTGATCGGCTGGGTGAAACGGCGTACGCACGAGAGTGATTCCGAATCTGCCAATTAGATGACGAGAATGACACCGATCCGGCGAATCGGTCAGCCTGATCGCGCGACGGAACTTGGCCGAATCGCATCAGCTTGAATAACAACCACCCGCTCTGAACGAGGGCGGGTGGTTTTTTTATGCGCCCGATGGGCGTGACCGTCGCGTGTGCCTTCGATTCCAGGGTGGCTGAGATCGGTTGCACGGTGGCGTACGGGATGCTCGATCAGGGGCTGCGTTCCAATCCCGTCGATACCGATACCACTCGGGAGGAACAAGGTCATGCCGCCGCCCGGCCGTCCTTTCTCCGCGAGAGTCTCGGCCAACATCGGTCGGAAATGCCTCCTGCCTTCTTCCCAAGGTCCGAATACTGAATAAACTCATTTGAAGGTTAGGGAATGGGGCGAGATTTTCGATTCAATAGATGTGTCTGCGCATGTGGCGGCAAGCAATTGTTGCGTGTCGCGTGCCAACGAACCTGGGAGCCAGATACGCCGCTTGATCGGATCCGGGCAACCGGAGTGGCGTATTGGCTGGCGGCTGTACCGATTGAGCGGGCGCATTGACATGCTCGCACGAAGGACGGGCGTATCTTGAAGAATCCACGCATGATCAAAAAGCTACGGTTTGCCCGCGTGAACGTCAAAGCCCTCTTCATCCTCGCGATGATCGTTGGCGTGCTGGGAGTTGGCGCGGTTGGCGGGCACTTGGTCCGTAAACGAGTGATGGCGAAGCAGTCGCTGTCGGCCGGTCGCGAAGCGCTGGCCCGAAAGGACTGGCAGGAGGCGTGCACTCAACTGAAGCGCTACCTGTCGCAATATCCAGACGACGTCGACGTCTTGGAAGTCTATGCCCGCGCTCGCCTTACTGTTCGCCCTCGAACGCAAGGAGACGTTGGGGCTGCGATCGGAGCCTTCCGTCGCCTGCTCCGTCACAAGCCTTCTGATGGCGTGCTGTTTGGCAAGCTCTCGAGTCTCTATCTCAACAGCGGCGACTACGTGAACGCCGCGTTGATTTGTCGTCAGCGACTTGAGGGCGCCCCGGACGATCCGACTGCGGGCCTGGATCTGGCGACTGCTTTGATCGGTCAACGGCTGTTTGACGAGGCAGTGCCCGTGCTGGACACGTTGATCGAAAAACATCCCGACGAGGCGAGAGCATACGGCCTGCGCGCGGAGGCTGAGCTGGAGCGGAACGGCGACGAAGGGGCGAAGGCGATTGCGAAGAGAATCCTCGATCGTGGGGTGAACGCGAATCCTCGCAACCCTGTCGCGTACATCGAGCGCGCAAGGCTTGCCAAGCGCATCGCACCTGAGGGATCCGAGGATGCAGTCACCCTCGCGAAGGCCGACCTTCAATCAGCGGATGAACTTCACTCGGATTCGCCACAGGTCGTCTTGCGTCTGGCTCGTGAATGGATCGCGGTGGGCGACTGGGCTCGCGCTGACGCAGCGTTGGGACGTATCGCGGATGTCAGCGCCGACGTGTTGATGCGTGACGATCTCGACCCGGACAAGTTTACGCTCGAGTGGTTCTTGGCGAAGAGCTACGCGGTTCGGCAACTCGGCGCGAAGGAGCAAATGGCGAAGGTCGCGGGTGACGGCTTGAATCGATTGCTCGGGGGGTATCGTTCCGCATTTCTGGAAACCGCGATCGACCTGTACCTCGCCACGGGCGACTGGCAGTCCGCCGGGCCGCTGTTGCGCGAGTATCGTGAGCTCGTGACGGGCGTGCCCGAAGGTAGCGCGACGGGCGACGACGTGCTGTCATGGCTTAGTGCTCGATTCGCCTTCGCGCAAGACCGCCCGTACGATGTGATCGACCTGATCACGCCTGTGGTCGTGCGAAACCCGAACAGTTACGCCGCCTGGCGGCTGATGTCACAAGCGTTTATCGCGACCGGGCAAAGCCGGCGTGCCATCCGCGCGCTTCAGGAGTGTGTCCGACTTCGGCCGACGGACCGCACGGCCGTGATGCAGCTTGTGAAGGAGCATCTCAAGCAGCGTCACTGGGACAAGGCGATGCAGTACGCCCGAACCCTTTCCCATGACGATCTCGACGCGAATTTGCTGAGGTTTGAAGCGTCCGTTCGCTCAGCGATGAATCAGGCTGTGGCCACCGAGACGCTGCGACAGGTGCGGTTGGAACTCGAGAAGATTCGAGAAGAACATCCCGAATCGTCGGCGGTTCGCATGCTTTTGGCGGCGCTTGCGCAGTACGAAGAGCGCTTCGATGATGCGATTGCAATCCTCAAGACCGCAACCGACGAATGCGAGGACTCGCTGGACCCGGCGATGCAACTGGCGAGACTGCTGCGGCGATTGGGAAGGATTGACGACGCGATCGAGGTATGTCTCAGCGCGACCAAGACGCATCCGGAGGTCGCTCGGCCTTGGATCCGGGCCGCGGAGTACCTCACTCGGCTGAAGCGCTTCGACGACGCGACCAGGACGTTGGAAGCGGCGGGCCGGTCGGTTCGCGGAGATCAGCAGGTGCACGACATCGCCATGGCGGTGGGTCATTTGTACTTGATGCGGGACGAACGTGAGGCAGCGATCGCAACGTTTCGCGAGATCGCCACGGATCAGCCGAGCGACGTTCGATCGCGCGTTGCGCTCTTGGAACTACCGGAGATCTTTCGCGACGATGCGGAAGAGGCGAAACGACTCGTATCGGAACTTAAGAAGATCGAAGGCGCGCGAGCGGGTGTTCTCTGGCGCCTTCACCAGGCTCGTGTTTGGATGGCGGGCGACGATTGGACAGGCCACGAAACCGAGATCGTCGCTGACCTGACGTACTGTATCGATGCCGATCCGGATTGGACGCGCCCGGTTCTCATGCTGGGGCGGATGTATGAAAAGCTCGGCGATGTTGTTCGGGCGGAGGAAACGTATCAACAGGTTCTTGAAGTCCGCCCCGGGGCGGTGGCTGTTGTGGATCGGCTTCTCAGATTGCTCGAAGGTCAGAATCGAGTGGTGGAAGCGAAGGAGATCCTCGATCGGCTTCCGTCGGACCTGCCCGGACTTGCAAGCCATCGCGTGGGACTCGCGGCGGCGACCGGGGAGTTCGACCGGGCCATCGTCGAATTACAGCGGATCGTCGGATCGGACCCGAGCGATGCGGAGTCTCGCATATTGCTGGCCAAGCTGTTGTACCGAGAGCAAGGAGACGCGGCAGAAGCATTTCGACTGCTGGATGAGGCGGGGAAGATCGATCCGGAATCACTGGCTGTGAGCGCTGTGCGAGCGTTTGTCCTGCTCAGCGAGAAGCGGACCGACGAAGCGCGCAAGGTTCTCGACCACGAAGTGGCAGTCCGGGGCGATTTTTCAGCACACTTGCTGCGCGCTCAGTTCAATCTGGTAACCGGGAACATCGATCAGGCGGAACGCGACTACAAGCAACTCTCCGAGATTCCTGCGTCGGCGGCTGCGGGTTTTGAGTTGTTGGGTCGGTTTTATTTCACGCAACATCGTCGCGACGACGCGATCAAGGCCTGGCGGCGCGGTCTGGAAATTGATCCGTCGAGACTTGCGATTCAGCGTATCCTGGTGAAAGCGCTGCTCGCAGGAGAAAACCCGGATGACCAGAAACGTGGCCGATTGTTGCTCGACACGCTCTTGGCGGAGCACGGTGATGACGCTGACTTACTGGAGGTTCGTGCGAGACTCCTGCTTCGCGAAGCGACGCCAACTGCGCTAAAGCAGGCGAGACAATTGCTGGAACGCGTGGTGGAGCTGAACGGCCGAGCGGTTCGAGCGGTTGTCACGTTGATGCAGCTTGAATTCAAAGCCGGCGATGCGGAGAAAGCCAGCGCTGTCATTTCTCGGGCGTTGGGATTCAACCCGGGGCATCCGGATTTGTTGATGGCGCAGGCGGAGCTTGCTCGTGCACGGAACGATCCGGACCGGGCACGGGAACTTGCACAGCTGGTGCTCGATCGGGAACCGAATCGTGTGGCTGCCTACGCGCTGCTTTCCGATGTGGCTGTCGCGTCCAAAAACCTGCCGCTGGCGGAGCGAATGATCACCGAAGCTACCCGCCGCAACGCTGACAGCGCGACGCTGCAACTCAAGCTGGCGGCCATTCGAGACGCGCGAGGCGATCGCTCCGGTGCGCTGGCGGGGTTGGAAAACTTTGCCAAGAGCACCGCCGGCGAGCGCAGTGAACCCGTGCTACTGGCGATTGCGGGGCTGTACTGTCGCGACGGACGACTTGACGAGTTTGAGAAGCAGATTCGCGTAGTCGAACAAATGGCCCCCGGCAGCGTCCGCACGGTGCGCACTAGACTGCGCTGTCTGGCAATCCAGAAACGCTTCGACGAGCTGGCCTCGGCGTTGTCTAAACGACGTGCGGACCATCCTGATGATCTCGACACTGTGCTGTTGGGAGCGAATCTGCTCGCGTCGTCCGGGGTTGATGCTCTGGTGCGCGAATCGCTTTCGTTCTTTGATTATGTCGTCGCGCAAGCACCAACGCGCATCGATGGTTACCTCGGAATCGCGCAGGCCTCGTTTGTGCTCGGCGACGCTTCCCGCACCGCGGACGCCTACCGCCGGGTTCTGGCGATCGATCCCAATCACAATCAAGCGATCAACGATCTGGCGTGGATTTTGGCCGCGGAAGAGAACGACCTCTCCGGGGCGATCGAACTGGCCGACCGTGGGACGAGCCGATACCCGGATGATCCTCACCTGCTGGATACGCGCGGCGTGATTCTGACGAAACTCGATCGGCTGTCGGAAGCCGCCCACGATCTCGAACTGAGCGTTGAACTCGCCGACGCGAGAAACATTCCAGCCACCCAAGCGCGGGCGCTGATCCATCTGGCCGACGTCTTCAACAAGCGGGGCGAACGATCACCGGCTGTTGAGCGCCTCGAAGAAGCCCGGGCGATCGACCAAACGCACGACGTCCTCACGGACACCGAACGCGTCAAGCTCAATCAGGACATCAAAGCCATCAAGCCAGGTTAGTACGTCGACGTTTCACTGACACAACCACGCCGTTCGTGATCGACATCTGGCAGGAGGCGCGGCTGCCCCAGGCGTTCCCCTGCGTCACGCGTGCATGCGCTGCGCCTTCGGCTCGCCGGGTTGTTTACCGCACCGTGATCTTCGCTCCGCGAACAGGCCGAATGGTGAATTCTCGGCCGGCGGTGTCGA
>CAYQFV010000034.1:0-11385 GCA_964416845.1 uncultured Phycisphaeraceae bacterium
TATCGAATCGCTTCATGGTTCGGCTCAGCTCATCCTACCGTTTTCTTTCGCCTCGTCGCGTGCACGCTCTTCGACCCCGCAAGTCCACGCGGCCCACGACGACGCGTGCGTCGAGGCTTGGCACTCTGCGTATTCTAACGACCGATCGCCAAAACGCCCAACGGTCGGCGCAGATGGTGACACCCACGGCACGTCCGATCGTTGGGCGGAGGTTTAATCCGGTAGGGGGCAGGGAAGAAGCGAGTGGTGTATTCGCGGTCCGCCCGGTGTGAGAACCTCAGCGAATGGGCGAGCACGCTCCGACGAATACAACGCCTCCGCGATACGTCCTTGTCGATGCTATGACATACATCCGTACGGTGCGATTCCGAGCCGCGCGACTACGGCGTTCCACAGCACGGATCGACACCTGAAAAAGCGTCCAGAACGGCGAACAAATCAAAGAGGTTCAGGACCGAATTGCCGCCGCACGGCTCTACATCGCTGTCAACCAGCGTGCACGACGAAAAGATGCCTGAAAACCCGTCGAGAACACAGAACAGGTCAAAAAGGCCTACCGTGCCGTCGTGGTTCACGTCTCCATAGATTGCGGGCGTGAATCCGCAAACCCCGTTGACGCAGTGGTCGAATGTGCAACTGTTGCCATCGTCGCAGCAATCCGAGTCATCGCAATCAGCGCGTCCGTCGCAATCATTGTCGATGCCGTCCGAGCAGGTAGACCCTTGAACTTCCGTCGCTGTCGGCAGGCCGCAGTCTTGCGAACAATTGCACGGGGTCTCGTTCGCAGTGCACGTTCCGTCCCCACATCCCGGCAACCCCGGATCGTAAGCAAACGTCATCACCTGATTCGCCGGAACGTCGTACAGTCGCGTGACATCGCCGTTTGGCCAATCCACCGTCACCGAGTCAACCACATTCGCGTTCCCCAGGCCGAAGAACGCTTCGGCGGGCTCCTGCCCCATGTAGCTCGTTCCTGCGGTAATCAGCCGCATTTGTGCGAGTGATCCGGTCACGATGCGAACGGTAGCCCCGATCGCGCGATAGTTCGTGCCGCCCGGCATTCGAGGTTTGACGGTCAGAAAGTTGTCTGTCCCAGCGACCAGAACGATTCGGTTTTCAAGCAGACGGAGCGGGCCATTCATGCATGTTTGCATCAAATCCAGATCGCCATCGCGGTCACTGTCGAAAGCGATGAGAGAGCTTCCCCAGAAGGTGTCGGCAAAGTTCATGTCCACCGATTGATCGACGAAGGACACGGGATCTCCGCCGAGATTCAAGAAGAACTTGGAAGGGTCGGATGCATATCCGCCCGCCGCCCAGCCGTTGGTGGCGGCAATATCGAGCCGCCCGTCACCGTTTGCGTCGATGAACGTCGTGCCCCATCCCCATCCGCCCTGATCCACTCCAAGGGCCTCCGAGACGTCAGCGAAGCTGAGCGTTCCCAATACTGAATTGTTGTGTAGCAACACATTGTGCCCCGGCACGGGCGGTTTGACGGTCCAAAAGACATTCGTGATGTACACGTCCAACTTACCGTCGTTGTCGTAATCGCCCAACGACATTCCCATGTCCGTAAAAGCACTATCCATGCCCGCTGCGGCTGCTGTCTCGATGAACGTACCATCGTGCTGATTGATCCAGAGCAGGTTCGGGTTCCCGTCGATACACTGGTAAAGGTCGAGCCAGCCGTCTGCGTCGAAATCAAACATCATCGACTGATGTCCGAGTCGCGGCTCGGTCCCGATACCGCTGGATACGGTCGCATCTGTAAATGTCCCATCCCCGTTGTTCATGAACAGGTTGGCCTGTGCGCTCCACATCGGAGCAAAGATGTCTAGGTATCCGTCGTTGTTCAGGTCTCCCGCGCTGATCCCCCCACGGTGCCTCCCCGAGAAGGTCGGTCCTGCCGGCCCCATCGGCACGAAGAGGCCGGCCCCGACGGTCACGTCCTCGAACAGGCCAGCAGCGTTCTGCCGGAAGAGGCGATAGGCCGTCGGATTGTTGGGGTCATCGTTGGCTACGAACAAGTCAAGATCCTGATCACCGTCGTAGTCCAGCCATAACGCGCAGCGATTCTTGTCGGTCGAGGCCAACCCCGCCGCGGCGGCCACCTCCTCAAACTGACCGTTACCAAGATTGCGGTACAATTGATCAGGCACGCCATCACCATTCGGTACGAAAACATCGATGTCGCCATCATCGTCGAAATCCGCCGCAGCAATGCCCGCACCCATGCCCATCGCCGCTTGATACGAGCCGATGCCGCTCGCCGCGCCCACCTCGACGAATCCGCCCGAGACTTGTGCGACGGCAAGCCTTGCGACAGCACCAAGGCAAAAACACGCACCGCCAATCGCCCAGCCCTTGAGTGCGTCGCGACCCGAAACGTCAGGAGAGCAACGCTCTTTTAGAGTTCGATCCCGATGGACTTGTGCGCGCACCTTTTGCCTGCCTTCCCGATCGATGTGTTCGCCGGTCGGGAAGTCACGGCATGGGACGCGCGGAGAGACCGCGCAATGGCCGCTCGGACCGACGAATCTACTCTAGAAAACAACCCGAAATGACGTGCCGAACCACCCGGCTTCGCTACACCGGCAGCACGCACTCCCGCAATCGCATGGCGACACGCGGAATCTCGAACGGGCGACCCACCCGTTTCTGATAACTCAGCGAATTGAAGATGCTAGTCCGCCAGCCGCATCATTTCAAGGATATTCCGAAAAAAGTCGCGAACGCGAGATCGTGTGCGTAATCTGCTGGTGGGCAGTTTGCCATCGACGAGCAGCACGACGGGTTCGACGCACCGAAGATCGTCTGCCGGCTTGGTTGCGAGGGATGTTTCCATCGCCCTCTTCACGTCTGAAGACGTGGGCCGCGCACTCTCATTTCAACGGACCAGGATCAACGAGGCACTGCTGCGGTGCGACGCGATGTCCTTAGTTGCTGGTGCTTCATTGATTCGTTTGTCGCGTTATTTCGTGTTTGGCGGCGAAATCCGCCGATCGATCATGTGGTCCGATGGCTGGCTGCTTTCGGCACTTCCGTCCGGCTTCCCCTGCGCTCGCGTCGTTTCCGGCCGATTTTGCGGCGAAAAAGTCTTGCATCGCCGGGGCGAGTCCGGTAGCATGGGCGGAGTATTGGAGGTGGGAAAAGAGGTTTGTGCCCGTAGTGAGGGGAAGAGTGCAGCGTATCGCACATCTTCTTGCGGGCGTGACTCCATCTCAGGTTTGGTGCAGATAGCGGGATCGCACCACGTCGTAGGCAGCGAGATCGAGCGGCCATGATTCACCGTTCAGAAACCCAGCACAGCAGAGGACGGCTTTCGGGCGCGGCGTTTACTGCGTCGTTGGTCCTCAGTGCCTACCTGATGGCTGTGGCGATTGGATCGCAAAGCCACGCGTGGCTGGGCTGGTTATCGCTCCTCCCGCTCATGTTTTCGATTCGTTATCTCTCCCCGTTGCGTGCGATGGCGAGCGGATCGTTGTGGGGCGGCTCGTTGTGCCTGTTTGCGATCTTCGCCGTCTCGACCAACGTGCCGGCGACCGTCGGATCGTTCGCTTTGCTGGCGACCGTTCCCGCATTGTACACGCTTTTTGGCTCGTTGTTGACACGAAGCCGCGTTGGCTTCAGCCCGCTACTTCTCGCTACGGCGTGGATCGGCGTTGAATATGCCCTAACGCCGCTTTCGCTTCGCTTCGGCCTGTTGGCGGGCGCGTTCGCCAAGGGTAGCTACGTCCAAGTCGTTGCTGGGCTGCTCGGCTATGGGTTCGTCGCGTTCGTTGTCATGTTCGCGAACGGGCTCTTGCTTTCCCTTCTCATCGAAGTTCGTGTACGCATCCCCGGCCCACTTTACGTCCAGGTCACATCTGACCCTGAGACGTGGATCCATTCCAAAGTGCTGTTTCTGTGTTCGCTTCGCGGTCTTGAGACCGTCCAGCCGCGCGCTCCTCCGTCCTGGTGATGGGCATTCGACCAAAGTGCGGCGGCCTTTGCTGCCGCGCTGGGATATCCCGTTTGTCCGGCGTGGATGTCCTGGGCAGAGAAATCTGTCTGTTTGCGTCATTACCTTGACCTGTATCGGTGTAGATACAGACGAAGTGTGTAACCTATTTACTCTTGGAGGAGTAAAGAATGATAAATCACAAACGATGCCTCTTCTCCGGCATCTTGTCCATGGGTTTGATCTTCGCGATCACCACGGCCGTATCGGCCCAGAATGTGCCGAACGTCCCTCAGAAGGCTATTACGACTGTTGATCTGGGCGCGGTTGCGGGCGGCCAGTTGTCGGCCGGTACGGGCCTCGGCGCTACCGGTGCCGCTGGTGATGTCGTCTACCGGAACGAGACATTGCTGGGTTCCTTCTTCCGTCCGTTCCCCGGATACCGGGATTACGATGATCTCCACATGGAGAGCGGCGGTGAGTTGATCGAGTACCGAATCTCCGTGTTCGGTTCGACGGTCAGCGGAAGTCAAGCGGGCAGCCCCTTTGACGCCACGACTTCACTTTGGACGGATACGCAAGGCAACCCGTCCCTTGGTGTTCCCGATGCGATGATCCCGGGATCGGACTGCAGTTTTGTCGGTGTTCCGGCCGGTGGCGTGTTCACGTTGACCTGCAAGGTTCCTGCTGGCATCACCGTTCCCGCCAATCTCTGGTTGGCTATTGAGTTCAGCACGGACAACTCCGGATGGCTGCTCGCAGACATCGGTCCGACTTGCGACAATTTCGACATCGGATTCAACGAGGACTTCTGGGTCGAGGAAGACTTGATCAACGGTGGGTTCTCGTTCTTCTTCTTCGGCGGCTGCCCCGCAGCACCGTTTTCGTCGATGGTGGCCCGCGTTGTGGTGACTGGCAAGCCTTGGGCCTGCTGTGACATTGCAACGTCCTCGTGCGCCAACATTCAGGAGAGCGATTGCGCCGGTCTCTTCACGCAGGGCACGCTTTGCAACGACCTGAATCCCCCGTGCTCTGACTCGGGTGCTTGCTGCAACGTCGCGACCGGCGTTTGCACGGATTCGTTCGCCAGCCAGTGCGGCGGCTTCCTCGAGGTCTTCACCGCGGGTACCGCGTGTGCGAATCTCTCCGCGCCTTGCGAGGCCAAGGGCGACAACGTCCCGACCGTTTCGCAGTGGGGCATGATCGTTCTGTCTGCTCTGTTGCTGACGGGCTTGACGATCAAGTTCGGTCGTCGTCGTAGCGCGACCGCGTAGTTCAGACTGCTTGCTCGCATTAGCGAGATTTTTCGCTCCGGTGATTGCCCAACGGGTGATCACCGGAGCTTTTTTTTTTGCGGTTTTCAGCCCGGCGGGCCGACATTACACTGGTAGCGCGTCTCCTGCTGATGCCTTTTCTTTCCGCGACGCGACCGTCAGGCGTGGGTGGGGCATGGAGATCACTCCCTTCAGGCTTCCGCTTTGGTCGCCTTCAGGGGCGCGGCCCGTATATGACTGATCGGTTATCGAACACTCTATAGGCGAAAAGACTGTTGATGGCCCAATCACACGATTCTGACAAACCTCGCTCGTCCGACGGCCAATCGCCGCCCAAACCGGGCGCTCCCCTGCCCGCGTCCGACAGTGACAGCCCTGCGTCCAAGCGATCTGTGATTTGGGCGATCGCGATCTTTGTCGTGCTCATGGGCGGCTACTACGTGGCTGAGTACGCGTTCTTGATTGGTGGCAACCCGCTGAAGCAATACCTGGTGTGGATCGCCGGCACGACGGCGAAGGTTCTCACATTTTTGGGGCACGAGGCAGGGTCCGAGGGTGCGTGGGTCGGGACCGCGCACTTCAAGGCTGAGATTGTGCATGGGTGCGACGCGCTCGAGCCGACGGCTGCGTTCGTCGCGGCGGTCCTCGCCTCGCCCGTCGCGTTTCGCCGAAAGATTCCCGGACTGATCGTCGGGATCATCGGGTTGTTGCTCGTCAATCTGATCCGCATCGTCACACTGTTTTTCATTGGCGAATACTTCCCCGGCGCGCTCGACATCATGCACTACGATATTTGGCAGGCCGCGTTCATCGTGTTGGCCATTGTGTTTTGGGCGATTTGGGTTCAACTCGCCACGCGGGAGCCGCCGCCCCAATCTCATGATACGAACTAAGCCTGTTATTCGATTTTTGCTGACCGTGATGGTGGTTTTCGCGGTGCTGGTTCTTCCATTCCTGCACTTGCAGGATGCGTACAGCGTCCTGTTTCGAGCGATGGGGAACGCTTTCTTCGGATCGTACAGTTCGGTCGCCAGGGTGGAGTTCAAGCCGTACGAAACGGACGACGAGGAGCGTGACGTTCTGGTGGTCTTCACGCACCGGGCGTCGGGCACTGAGTTCGCCCTGCCGGGAAGCTCCAAATCTCAGGGCTACATTCCAACGGCGTTCATCATTGCCCTCACTTTGGCATCTCCGCTTGTCTGGCGGCGGCGTTTGATTGCGCTGGCGTTCAATCTGGTCGCTGTGACGGCTTTCGTCGCTTTGCGGCAGCTTGTCTTCATCGCCAGCGTCATCTACCACCCCGATCCGGTCCCCAAGAAGATGCTCGATTTCGCCTATTGGGTCTTGGTGGAGTCATTCCCGGGCCTGTTCATGATCCCACTGGCAATTTGGGTCTTGATCACCTTTCGCCGTCGCGATCTGGAGCGTCTGCTCCGTCGAAGCGACGATTGCACGGCCGCCTGACCGATGCGCGAGAATTCAGTTTGGTTCACGACGCAGGGCGATCGGGCTGCGGGCTCGGTTAGGCGTGGCTATGTCCGATCATGGAGAGCAGCAGATCGGCTGTTCGCGCGGATGCGCCCGGTTGGCGAATCGGTCTGAGTACGCTGGCGATATCCGCTCGCATTCTGGCCAAGTCATCGGCAGACGAGAGAAGGTCGATCGCGCTGCCGGCGATGGGTTGCGTGGAATCGTAGTAGGGCATGAACTCCGGGACGACGCGCCGGCCTGCTAGAATGTTGATGAGCGAAAAGTGCTTCAGGCGGATCAGCCAACGGGCGAGGAGGTGATACATCGCCTTCGACCCGTTGTACATGACGATCATCGGGCTTGAGTAGTAGGCGACCTCGAGCGTTGCCGTGCCGGAAGCCACGAGCGTCAAATCAGCCGCGGACAGAAGTTCGGCGTTCTGCGATCGGTACAATGTCGCAGTCAGCCCAGATCGGCGGAGCGACGTCCGAATGGTCTGTTCCACCGAATCGCCGGCCACCGAAACGCCGAGATGGACGCGGGGAAAACGTCCGACGATCGCGGCAGCCACCTCCAATTGCCCGGGGAGCACCTCTTCGACGACGTGGCGACGGGAACCGGGGAGAATCGCCACGACTGGCTGACCGCAGCCGCGAATGCGTTTGATCGCATCTTCGTCCACCGTACGGGCGGCGAGGGCGTCAAAGAGCGGATGACCGACGTAGGTCGAATCGATGCCGATGTTGGCGAAATACTGCTGTTCGAAAGGCAGGATGACCGCGAGTCGATCGACGCGAGACCGGAGCTTGTGCGACCGCCATTCACCCCACGCCCAGAGCTGCGGCGCGACGTAGTACAGCACGGGGACGGCGTGGAGCCTGGCTCGTAACGCCATGGGAAAGTGCAACATGGGTGAGTCAATGACCACCATGGCGTCGAATCGGCGGGTGGCCAATTGGTGCGAGGTTCGGCTGACGGCGGTGATTGCCTTGCCGGTGTTACCGAGCACGCCGAGAAGCATGGCGGAGTGCGATGTCATGTCGGCGATGGTTTCGCAGCCCGCCCCGCGCATTGCCGGCCCGGCGATGCCGGCGAACTCGATGTCGGGACGACGGCGGCGAACTTCGGAAATTAACGCACCACCGTATAGGTCGGCACTCGGTTCCGCGGCGCTGATGTAGATACGAGGGGAAGTGTCGCCGATGGTCACGATGATGATTTGTCCTAAGGTCCGTCAAGTCGGGCCGGTCGTACGGCGAATGGCTTCGCTCGAACTGTTGACCGGCGCGGCGTTCGGTCGGCTGCTGCTGTTACGGGGAAGGCTACCGATGTGCGGCTTCGGTGGCAATGGGTCTTGTCGTCTCCGGGCGTGCGAATCGGTTTGGGAATCGCCCTTGTTTTCCGTATTTACGGGTTGATTTCGCTGTCGTACCTGATACAGTTCCTGGTTCGGCATCGTTGAGTCGTTCAGTTATCGTTCATGGCCAAAGGAGGTTGAGCTTGGCATCGGAGTTAGTCCATAAGCTAGTCGACTCCGGGATTCACTTCGGTCATCGGGTGAGCCGGTGGAATCCGAAGATGCGTCCCTTCATTTACGCGAAGCGGAACGCGATTCACATCATCGACATTCGCGAGACCGTCAAGGGTTTGCTCCGGGCGAAGAAGTTCATCGCTCAGACCGTGGGTGGTGGCGGCGACATCTTGTTTGTCGGCACCAAACGGCAGGCGAAAGACGCGTTGGTGCGGTGCGCGCAGAGCGTCAACATGCCGTACGTGTCGGAGCGATGGCTTGGCGGAACGCTGACAAACTTTCGAACGATTCGGTCGCGTCTGACGCGACTGGAAGAGTTGGAAAAGGTCGAAAACGAAGATCGTTCGAGCGAATACAGCAAGAAGCAGTGGGCTCGAATGAGTCGTGAGCATCGCAAGATCGACCGGAACCTGTCGGGCATTCGTAAGATGACTCGATTGCCGGCCGCGTTGCTGGTCGTCGACGTTCATCGTGAGCACCTCGCGGTCCGTGAGGCTCGTTCCCAGGGCATTCCGACGGTTTGTTTGATCGATACCGATTCCAATCCGGATTTCGCCGACATTCCCATCCCGGGCAATGACGACGCGATGCGATCGATCGACTTGGTTTTGACACTGATGACCGAGGCGATTAGCGAAGGCCTCCGAGCGCGCAAGGCGGCGCCTCCCCCTGAACAGAAGTCGGATGACTCGCGGCGTCGTTCACAACAAACGCCGACGGATCGCTCCGGTGATGGTGACGCGGTTGGCGCGGAGGGCGCAAAGCCTGCTGCGGATGCGGCGCCAAGCGCCGGGTCGCCGGATCTCGCCCAATCGGCTGCTCCGGAGGCGTAGACGGATTGATCTGATGCCCGGTGCGACGTATGGCCACCGGGCAACGCTCCGCAACAGACACTGACTAGATACAATTCGACCGAGCTACGGGACTGCCCCCGCCAGCCGCCGATGCACAGCATCGGTGTCGCACAAGGAGATACCAATACCATGGCAGCAATCACGGCCGCACAAGTGAAGTCACTTCGTGACGAAACCGGCCTTCCCATGATGGAATGCAAGAGCGCGTTGACCGAAGCGAATGGCGACACGGATCAGGCCAAGCAACTCCTTCAAAAGAAGTACAAAGGCAAGATGGCGGCGCGTGCGGCGAACGAGACAGCCGAGGGACGCGTGGTGATCTACATCAGCGATGACAAGACACACGGTGCAATCGTCGATCTTCGGTGTGAAACGGCGCCGGTGGCCAAGACGGATCGGTTCGTCGAGTTGGGCGAAACGCTGGCCCGATCGGTGGACGCAGCAGCGGATGCGGGCGAGTTGAGCGTGGAGGCAGCGTTGGCCTTGCCGAGCGTGTCCCACGACGGGCGGACGCTGTCGGACGAAATCACCGACGCGTTTGGCCAGATACGGGAAAACATCAAGTTTGCCGGATGTCGCCGTCTGAGTGGTCCCTATCTGTGCGGCTACGTTCATCACGATGTCAAGAGCGGTGTGCTGGTTGCCCTTGATGCCGTCCCGAACCCGGAGAGCGTGGGCACGGATTTGTGTCACCATGTGACATTTTCCAATCCGATGGCGATTCGGGGTGACGAACTCCCGGCGGATGAGGTTGAGAAGGTTCGTGCGATGGCCCGCGAAATCGCGGTCAGTGAGGGCAAGCCGGACCACATCATTGACAAAATCGTCGACGGGAAGGTTCGGGCGTTTCGTGCTGAGAACGCGTTGTTGGAGCAAGAGCACGTGAAAGTTTCCAAGACGACAGTGGCGGAAGTTCTCAAGGCGGGTGGGGTTGGCGATGTCGTCGCCGTTGCCTATTACAAGATCGGCTCGTAGCAGTGCATGGATCGCATCACGGCGATCGCACGGTTGATGTTTCTTAGCGCAGACGCCCATGCCCGAACCCGCCTATCAACGTGTCGTTCTTAAGATCAGCGGGGAGGGGTTTTGCAAGCCGGGGCAGGGCGGCCTTGATGCGGAGCAACTCCACCGCATCGCGAGCGAGGTCAAGACTGTCGTCGACTTGGGTACGCAGTTGTGCGTGGTGGTCGGCGGCGGCAACATGATTCGCGGCGACGACCTTGCGATGTCGATCGACATTGAGAAAACCGCTAGCCATTATATGGGCATGCTCGCCACGGTGATCAACGCCGTCGCGTTGCAGGAGGTGCTTGAATCGCTCGGCGTGGATACGCGCGTGCAGTCGGCGATCATGATCGACCGGGTGTGCGAAGGGTTCATTCGCCGTCGCGCCATCCGGCATCTCGAAAAGGGTCGGGTGGTGATTTTCGCGGCTGGGACGGGCAATCCGTTTGTGACCACCGACACGTGCGCAGCATTGCGGGCGTCGGAGATGGGTGCGGACGTGCTGCTGAAGGCGACGAATGTGGATGGCGTGTACACGGCGGACCCTAAGAAAGATCCGAACGCGCGATTTCACGAGTTTCTCAAGTACGACGACGTGATCGACGAGCGGCTGGGTGTCATGGATTTGTCGGCCATCGTGATGTGTCAGCAGAATCGGATCCCGCTGGTTGTGTTCAATCTGAACGAGGCGGGACACATGCGATCCATCGTTCAGGGTAAGCGGCTTGGCACGCTGGTCAGCGACCGCAGCGAGTCGGGAAAGGGATGATTGATGCCATTGGCGGACATTGAAAAGAACTGTCGATCGTTGATGGTCAAGTCTGTGGAGTTTCTCAAGGACGAGCTTCGTGGGGTTCGTACGGGGCATGCCACGCCCGGTCTGGTGGACCACATTCGGATTGATGTCGCCTCGTACGGCAGCACCATGGTGCTGCGGGAGCTGGCGTCGATCAGCGTGCCCGATCCGTCGACGATTATGATCAAGCCGTTTGATCCCGGAACGACCAAGGATATCGAACGCGGGTTGCAGTCGTCGGATTTGGGCATCACGCCGGTGTCGGACGGCAAGATCATCCGTTTGCCGATTCCGCCGCTTTCGGGCGAACGGCGGCAGCAGTTGGCGACGCAGGTCAAGAAGATGGGCGAAACGCAGAAGGTGGCTGTCCGCAACATCCGCCGCGATATGAACAAACACATCGACGCCGACAAGAAGGCGTCCAAGATGAGCGAAGACGAGGCAAGCGACGCCAAAGATGCCGTTCAGCGCATCATCAAGCAGGTCGAGGATGAGATCGACAAGCTGATAGCGGC
>CAYQFV010000034.1:11485-20871 GCA_964416845.1 uncultured Phycisphaeraceae bacterium
CCGTTCAGCGCATCATCAAGCAGGTCGAGGATGAGATCGACAAGCTGATAGCGGCCAAGTCCGAAGAGATCGAATCGTCATAGCGCATGTGTCGGCGTCGAATCGTCATCCGTTGACCGGCGTTTCCGCGTCAGCGGTCCGGGCGCCGTTGTCCCTGCCGCAACGACATCAACTTCAAGGTCGATCATTTTCCCTCCGGGCGCACGGTCTGTCCGATCCCCATGTACGTTCGAGTATGTTACAGTGCGCGACGCGTTGGCCGATCCGCGGGGCTGCGAAGCTGCCTGGTGGTTGCCGGCAAGTAGGCTTGCTGGACGAGTCGGGATCGTTGTACGGTCGGACGACGAATGGCGGAGGCGGTTGAATGAAGGTGGTTTGGTGCGGGTTGGTTGTGGGAGTGGTCAGCGGTTGCGCGAGTCTGGGAGGTTCGACGGGCATGGTTGATCGAACGGCCGGGGGCGGCGGTAGGGCGGCTGGGGCTGTGCACTTGTCCGCTGAGGCGATGGCCATTCATCGGTCGGCAATTGTGGTGGACGGGCATAACGATCTGCCGGGCAAAGTGCGCGAGATGGCGGACTCGTCGTTCGATGATTTGGACATCTCGAAGCGTCAGCCGCAGTTGCACACCGACATCCCTCGCATGCGACAGGGCGGCGTGGGGGCGCAGTTTTGGTCTGCGTATGTGCCGGCCGAGACGATACGGACCGGCGGTGCGACGCGATACGCCCTGGAGCAGATCGACTTGATCCGACGCATGGTTGCACGGTATCCGGACGATTTCGCGTTGGCGGAATCGGCGGACGACATTGTCCGAATTCATCGGTCGGGGAAAATTGCGTCGTTGATCGGGGTCGAGGGCGGCCACGCGATTGAGAACTCGCTCGGCGTGCTGCGAATGTTTTACGCCCTGGGGGTTCGGTACATGACGCTGACGCATTCGGATACGTTGGACTGGGCGGACTCCGCGACGGATGAGGCGAAGCATGGCGGGTTGACCGCGTTTGGCGAGCAGGTCGTGTTGGAGATGAACCGCCTGGGGATGCTGGTGGACATTTCGCACGTGTCAGCCGACACGATGCGGGACGTCTTGCGGGTGAGTCGTGCGCCGGTGATCGCGTCGCATTCGTCGGCCTACGCCCTGGCGGAACATCCGCGGAACGTGCCTGACGATGTGCTGCGATTGGTGGCGAAAAACGGCGGCGTTGTGATGGTGAATTTTTTCTCGGGATTCGTCGATCCGGAGGCGGCCCGCGTGACGGTAAAGCTGGTGGACGCCTTTCGGGAGATGCGGAAGCAGTACCAAGACGACGACGAATTTGCCAAGGCTCGGAAACGCTGGATGGAGGACCATCCCATGCCGACCGGAACGGTGCGGACGGTGGTGGACCACATCGATCACATCGTGCGGGTGGCCGGTGTGGATCACGTGGGGTTGGGATCGGACTACGACGGTGTGAGCGTGTTGCCTGAGCAATTGGAAGACGTGTCGTGTTATCCCTACATTACGCAGGAGCTCTTGAATAGGGGCTACTCTCGGGCGGACATTTTGAAGGTGTTGGGTGGGAATGTGATCCGGGCGTTTCGCAAGGCGGGCGAGGTGGCAGAGCGCCGGTAGGCGCTCGCCCGCGTCGGGGCGGCGATGGTGGCGATGGACTCTATGGGCGTGGTGAGCACCTATCCGATCGTACTTTGCCACGGGCTGGCGAGGTTTGACGCGGTGACGAATCTGTTGTGGGGTCTGGACAACCGCGCGTCGCGCGACGGGTTTCACTATTTCAGAAACATTCGGACCCACCTGATGCGTGAGGGGTTCAACGTGCATCACGCGAACGTCGACTGGGCGCGGGGGCTCGATGTTCGCGCGCGGTCGCTCAAACGGGTCATTGAAGGCGTTCTGGAGCGGTGTAGTGCGGATCAGGTCCATCTAATCGCTCATAGCATGGGGGGGCTTGATGCTCGCCACATGCTGTATTTGCATCGCGAGCAGGGATTTCACGAGCGCGTCGCGTCAGTGACAACCATTGGCACTCCGCATTGGGGCAGTCCGGTCGCGGATGTCTTGGTGAAGGCGATGGCGTTGAGGCGGATCGGGCGATCGCTTCGGATTGAAGGCGTCGTGGATTTGACGACCGGCGCGTGTGCGGCGTTCAACGAACTCGCGGGACAATGGGAAGAGACATGCGGTGTTCGGTTTCGCGCGATTGCCGGGCGGCAGCGTTTTCGGCAGACATTCGCCCTGCTCAAGCCGACGTGGTTGATTGTGCGCTCGCGGGAGGGAGAGAATGACGGGCTGGTGTCGGTGTCGTCCGCCCGTTGGCGTGATGAATGGGCGGTTGAGCCGCTGATCGACGCGGACCATTTGAATTTGCTGGGCTGGTGGGAGCCCGCCGAGCTGTGGCGCGGCGTTTGGCCTGGAGCATTGGCGAACAAGATCAAGAAGCTGTATCTGGATATCGCCGTGGAGTTGGCGGCTGCGTTTTCGACGAGCGAACGGAAGCAGCGAGTTGTAACGTGAATGGATTTCGGCGCGGGCGATTGAGGCGTGGCTCGTTTGGCGCGGGCGGGGTAGGATCGTGGTTGTGATGATTCAACGAATGAAATCGATCGGAGCTGGGACGTTTTTGGGCCTGTGGTTGGCGGTTGGGTTTCCGCTGGATGCGGCAGGTCAGCCAGCGCCGCCGTCGGGAACTGGAACGGCTGCTGCAAGTAAGGGCGACGCGAAGAATACCGGTACGGAAAAGGAAGCCGGCGAGGAGGGAAAGCCACCACCAGCGACGCTGGACCTGAGCAACCCTCGTGCAGCCATGCAAACGTTCCTCGTGGCGATTCAGGATGCGGACGGGGATCGTCCGGATCGTATCGACGACGCGGTTCGGTGCATGGACTTATCCGGCTTGGAGGGGGACGGGGAAGCGGTTCAGGAACGTGCCCGATCGCTCGCGCGACGGCTTCACATGGTGATCGTCGGTCACGGGGTGAAGTTGGAAGACATTCCCGACAAGCCTGAGGATTCGGAATTCAAGTTTCTGGCGGCTGAGCCGGTGGAACGCGGCGGTGAAGCGGTGGAGGTCCGCCTGCGCGCGGATGCTGCGACGGGGGAGTGGCGATTTACGCCCGAGACGTTGTCAGCATTGCCCGCGTTGGAGGCGTCCGTTGAAAAGAAGAAGCATGAATCCCCCCCCAAACCGGCGGTGAACGATGAAGTCCCGGTTGTGCGTCGGACGCCTCGCGCGACGATGGGCACGTTCTTGGACGCGATGAGCAGCGACCCTCCGGACATCACGGCGGCGATTATGTGCTTGGACCCAACCGGTCAGGACGCCGAAACGTGGGCCGTCAAGGGTAAGGAACTGGCGACCAAGCTCAAGAACGTCATGGACAAGACGCGCGTGGTCGTGCTGGCAGACATCCCTGAGGCGACCGACGACGGGCGTTACGTCTGGTACACGGGACAGACCGGCAACATCACCATCGGTCAGATTGTGGAGCAGCCGAGCGGGTTTCCGGAGAACTGGTCGTTCGCGCCCAAGAAGGGAGAGTGGCGGTTCACGCCTCAGACACTCAAAACGATCGACACGCTGTACGAGGGCCTTGAGCGCGAGGCCATCGTTTCCGAACTGCGTGACGTGGGCGTTGAGGAGCAACTGACGTTCAGCTTGCGACTGGAGCGACAGATGCCTCCTTGGCTTCGGGAGGAGTATCTGGGGCTTGCGGGGTGGCAGTGGGTGGCAGTGTTGGGGCTGTTGCCTGCGGGGTGGTTGATTCGCCTGGTGGTGGCGTGGATCGCGACGCTGCTGCTGGGGTTGTGGTTGCGACGTAAGAAGGTCGACCTCGACCGTGCTCAACGGCGCCGCGCCATGCGGGCGATCGGCACGGTGGCGGCTGTCTTGTCGTGGTATCTCGCGATTCAGTATTTGGATCTCCCGGACAAGTGGCTGGCGGTTTTGTTCCGTGGGACGAAGTTTGCGTTGGCGTTGACAGCGGCGTGGGCCAGCTACCGCCAGGTCGACGTGCTGGGCGGCTACATCACAAGCAACAAAGACATTCGTCTGACGGAAATCGACGAGGTGCTCATTCCCTTGCTCTCGCGCGTCTTACGCATCGTGGTGGGCGTGGTCGTGGTTCTGTTCGTGTTGCAGTGGGCTGGATATGCACCGACGAGCGTGTTGGGAGCGTTGGGCATTGGCGGTGTCGCGTTGGCGTTCGCGTCGCAAGAGACGTTGGGCAACTTCTTCGGATCGATCACCGTGTTGCTGGACCGGCCGTTCGGGCTTGGCGATTGGATCGTGATTGGCGACATTGAGGGGACGGTCGAGCGCGTCGGGTTTCGATCGACGAGGGTGAGGACGTTCTACAATTCGGTGGTGACGATTCCCAACTCTCGAATGGTCAACACCAACGTGGACAACTACGGCGCGAGGCGATACCGGCGGATCCGCGTGATGCTTTCGGTGACCTACGACACGCCACCGGAGAAGCTCGACGCTTTTTGTGAGGGGATTCGCGAGTTGATTCGCCTGCACCCGTACACCCGCAAAGATTACTACCACGTGTACTTCAATCAGTTCGCAGCCTCTTCGCTCGACATCCTGCTCTACACGTTTCTTGAAGCGCCGGATTGGGGAACGGAGCTGCGCGAGCGACATCGGTTGTTCGCGGACATCATTCGTCTGGCGAAGCGCTTGGGGGTGGAGTTCGCGTTTCCCACTCAGACGGTGTGGCTGGAGCGAAGTGCCGGCGGTAAGGTGGGCGACACAGGCCTGCGGGTCGCCGACGATCCGGAAGCGACAGGTTTCGAGGAGGCAGCCAGGCTGTTTCGAGAAACCCGTGGAGACGGTTCAGCCGGTTGCGATCCGGTGGTGATTCAGACCGTTCCGAGATCCAAGACCGGCCAAACGAGTGATGGCGGTGGTGGTTGAACCCACTTTATCCCACCGGTCGGCCATCGTACTGTCCGACAATGTAGGGATGGGTGCGGTCGCGCGGCGGTTGCTGACCGTGCAGTGGAGAGCGGAAACGCATGAGTGGTGAAGATACTTCTGATTCGAATGGAGCGCCCGACTCCACGCCGACGGCGCACATTGAGCCGCCGCCACAATCGCCGCCGTCGCCTCAGCCGAACGACGCCGGACGCGTCGCCACGTGGTTTGTGATCAAGCTGATGGTGCTGACGCTCTTGGTCGGACTGGGCGAAGGGTATTTTCATCAGACCGACAGCGGGGTGTGGTTGCAGGACGGGGTGGCGAGCGTCTCGACGTGGTTGGTCCGCCTGTTCGATGCGAGCATCGTCCGCAAGGAAAACCAGATCATCAGTCACGGGCCGATTCTCATGGTGACGTTGCAGTGCACCGCCGTGTTCGCGATGGGGTTGTTCTGCTCGGCGGTTATCGCGTTTCCGTGCGGCTGGCGGGCGCGTCTGCTCGGCGTGGCGATCGGCTTGTTGGGCGTGGCGGTGATCAACATCGTTCGCATCTCCGGGTTGGTCCTGATCGCACAGCACAGGCCGTCCTTCTTTCATTTCGCGCATCTGGTGTTGATGCAGGGGTTTTTGATCTCTTGCGTGGCGCCGATGTGGTTGCTCTGGGCGGCGTGGACGACGAAACGAATGAAGGCGCCCCGTGGCTGACCATCCGGCGACAGCGTGGTCGACACGGAGGTTCCTGCCGCGTGCGTTGATCTGGACGGCGGTGGCGGGGGTGGGCTGGAAACTTCTGCTCGCCCCGAACGCCCATTTCACGGTGTTTGTCACGAAGCTGCTGCACGAGTTGGCTGGCTTTCCTGCACCGTACCTGTTTTGCGATGAAACGACATTCTTCTGGCATGCGACGCTTTTTCCGCCCGTCGTGGGATTGACGTTGGCGTCGTACTGGCTGGGTTGGCCTGATCGTTTGCTTCGTGCGGGCGTGGGCTATTTGGTCTACTGCGTGCTCACCGCGATCACCATCGCCGTGAACGAGTCTCCTTATCTTCCCGGGAATGATTTCGGCGAGGTGCTCACCAACACCCTTGTTAACGCGAACTACTGCACATTCGGAATTGTGATCTGGGTGCTGGCGGCGAGTCCGTGGTACTGTCATCGCGCTGCGGCTGATGGGCGTGACGGCGCTGTTTCGACGGGGGTGACGAGGGTGTGGCGGTGCATTCGGTACGGTTGGATCACGCGGCTTGTCTTGTTGACGCTGGCCTTGGCGATCGTTCCGTTGTTGTACGCGATGACCGGCAGTCCGGAAGCGATGGCTGCGCGGTGGAAGGTCGCGACGGCGATGAGAGAAGTGCCGTTCTTTCCTCATCCGAGCATCGCCAAGGTCGATGTCTCCGCCGAGCGGCAGTTTGAGCGGGACCGCAAGACCGCGGCTGCGTTGCAGGCGATCAAGGCAGCGATCGCGGAGGATGAGACCGACAAGCTGTCGAGCGCGTCGCTTTTCTACTTGGGCGGCCAACTGTTCATTAGCTTGCGTCACGAGGACCCGGAGGTGGCGGCTCGACATCGAAGTGTCGGTTTGGCGTACCTGAAGCGAGCGAGACGGACGCGCCTGCACTGAGCGCATGACATCGTCAGTGTTTGTGTGTTGCTGTTGGCCTTCGGGTGTTCTTGTCATGGCGTGCCATCCGTGTGATACAATTGACTGAGCAAGCCGATGTTTTCTAACGTCGGCGTCCGTGTCGGTTAGAAACGTTGCGCGGACTTTTACCGCGCGCTGCGACGAATGTGTGGTATGTTCTCACTGGTAAGTGTTCGAACATTTTTGGCGTTTGGATGACCGAGCGCATAACGAGACCGCGCCACCCATCGTGGCGATGCGCTCGACGTCGGCGTGCGGTCGTTTTCTGCTTTGATACGGGGAGATTCTTGATGAATGAGCATCGTGCAGGTCGGGTTCGAGGAATCATGGTCGCGCTGGCGGTTGGTCTGACGGCGTCTTCTTCGCTGGGCGAAGAACGGTTTTCGCTGGCGAAGGCCGTCCCTGACGACGTGTTCCTTTGTGTGTCGGCGCGGCACAACGTCGAGCGGGCATTTCTGGACAAGTATTGGGACGAGGTTTGGGACGCGCTGAAACAGTCGGGTGTGGGTGCCGACGCGATGGCAATGGTCGGTTCGTTCTTGGGTGAACAACAGCAGGCGGAGGTCGATCGCTTCAAAGAGATGGCCTTAAAGCTCGTTGAGGGCGTGGATTGGGAGGCGCTCGGCGGCGGTGAGTTTCTTTACGCTCAACGAATGAGCGCGCCCTTGGTTGTGGGTGACAACCTGTCCATGGGCCCGCCTGATATGGTCTGGTTGATGCGCGGTGCTTCAGGCAGCGCGTCGAAGAACTATGAAGGGCTTGGTGCAATCCTTCAGACACTCGTTTCCGAAGTCAACACCGCCGCCGGGAACGCGGTACTCAATGTGAAGACGACGCCGATCCATGGTGCGTCGGTGATGAGCGTAAACCTGCTTGAGTCAGTCCCCAATGCACCGCCGATGACGCTATCGCTGGCGATGCAGGGCGACGTGATCGCCGTCGGTTTTGGCGACAAGATGTTTGCGCAGGTGCTCGCGCGACTGTCGAGCAAGGACGCCCGCGGGTCCATCGCTGCAACTGAGCGATTCAAGGCGGCGTTTGCCAAGCTTCCGCCTGCTGAGGACGAGCAGACGTTCTTCGACATGAACGCCATGTTGAGTTCGTTTCGCTCTTTGGCTGACACGGCCGAAGGTGTGATCCCGGCGACCGCCGGCGACGAAATGCAGAACGTCAACCTGAGCAAGAAGGCCGACGCGCTCGCGAACGAAGCGTACCAAGCCTACCAGGCGAAGGATTACGACAAGGCGTTGAAGCTGACGAAAGAAGCGCACGACATTGCGCCGACCGATTCGCGGATCATGTACAACCTGGCGTGCTTTCACTCGCTGCTTGGCCACAAAGACGACGCCCTGACGTGGTTGGAAAAGGCGGTGGCCGGTGGTTTTCATGCTCCCAAGCAGATCATGGCGGATGACGATCTCAAGCCGTTGCGCGGTGACAAGCGATTCGAGCAGATCCTAGCGAAAGCGAAAGGGCAGGCGGCGGGTGAAGCAGATGCAATGCCAGCCGCCATCCTACAACTTGTCCGCCGGCTGTTGGACGTGCCCGGGATGGTCGATTACATCGCGTCGGTGAGCTACACGGAAGGACATTCGGTTCGAAGCGACTCGGTCACCGTTCTGATGGCTGGTGCTTCCGCCAAGCCGTTCTACTCGGTGTTCGGAAACCGCAAGGCGACTGAGCGTTTCGATCGGTACGTTCCGAAGGAGGCGACGTCGTTCTCGGTAGGAAGCGGCATCGACTTCGGCCAGCTCTACAAGTTCATCATCGATTCGATTTCCGGCCTTGGAGCGCCCGGTGAGGGTGTTCTGGCACAATGGAACGCTGTGCAGCAGGGCGCGGGCATCGACGTCGAGAAAGAAGTGGTCGGTCTGTTCGACGGCGCGTACATCTCCGTATCGCTTGGACCGCCGGCCGGTGGTGGCGTTGTCATGTTGAAGATTACGGATGAGGCTGCGGCGAAAGAAAAACTCGCAACGGCATTGTCGAAGTTGACGACCGTGCTGCAGAATCTAGCCCAGCAGAATCCAATGATGGGAATGCTCGCGTTACGCACATCGGACACGATGAATGAAGCGCTGCCGGGGTTCCACAACGTTCAGATCGGCATGATGCCTCAAGCGGCGGTGTGCGGGGTGACACAGGGTTACCTGGTTTTGGCGTCATCGGCGGAGGCTGCGGCGCTTTGTTTGGCGACGGCGGACGGCACGCATCCCAGCGTTCGAAAGAACGCGCAGGTGATGTCCGAGATGGCCATGCCGACGACGTCGTTTCGCTCGCTCAGCTTCAACGATCAGCGCAATCTCGGGACGGAAATCGCAACGGCGATCGCGGGACTGTCGATGGCAGGCGGGATGGCTGCGATGGCGGTACCCGATCCCGACGCCCAGCAAATCATCGCCAAGGTTCTCGGGATCGTCGGAAAGTTGGCGCCGGTGGCCCAAAAGATCGACTTTTTCAAATCCTCGTCGGAGTACACGACGTTTGATGGCAAGGAATGGTACACGCGTGCGGTGACGAACTATCAGTCGCCGACGGAGCGCGTTGCGCAATCAGGCGTGTAGTTCGCTCGCGTTGCTGACAATTCATTGTTTCCTGGACGCAGGCTGCGACCGGTGGGCACCATCGCCTACCGGCAGCAGCCTGCTGTCATGGTGACAAACCCAACGACCGCCGGCTCGGACGCAGGTCGCGAGGCAGGTGCGCCTCGAACAACTCAACGCGGCTGACTCGACGCGAGGCCGCTGGATACGGCGTCCAAGTTGCCTACGAAACCGCGAGAATCCTCGCGAAAAACGGTCTGCCACGTTATAGTAGTGCCGG
>CAYQFV010000034.1:20971-27397 GCA_964416845.1 uncultured Phycisphaeraceae bacterium
ACGAAACCGCGAGAATCCTCGCGAAAAACGGTCTGCCACGTTATAGTAGTGCCGGTAGGGGGGTTCCACGGCGAGCCTGCCGGAGATCATCCATGATGCACAGGACGCGGCTGCACCGCTCGGTGATGGGTCGGGCGGCGATATTGTGCCTTTTCGCAGCAGTGCCCACGTTGCGCGCCCAGCCAGAATCGCCCGGCGGTGAAACGTCCTCGCACCATTTGGCCACCCGATTGCCCGACCAACCCAATGCATCGACGCCTGATAACGTTGAAACGTCGAACCCCGACATCAATTCGAATGTCGTGGGCGATTCTCGTTTTGATCGCTTGATCGCTGACGTGGTTGATTCTCTCGCCAGCCGCGGTGCGTCATCAGACGTGGTCCCGTCGACACGACTTCTGGTACGTTTCAAATCTGGAAGCGGGTCGGCGGCGCAAGCGGCCCACGCACGGGCCGGTGCCCAGCGCATCATACGCCAGCTCAACTGTGTGCGCGGGCTGTGTGTGGTCGATGTTCCGACGGGCAAGGTGGCCGACGCACTGAAATCATACCGAGCTGATCCAAACGTGCTCTATGCGGAATCGGACCATCCCATTCGAATCCTGGAGACGCCGAATGATCCGGGGTTTTCAAAGCTATGGGGTATGAACAACACAGGCCAATCGGTCAAGGGTTTCTTCTGCTTCCGCATTGGCACGGAGGGGGCGGACATTCGTGCAATGAACGCCTGGGACGTTTGGACTGGCGACCCCGACTTTCGCATCGCGGTTATCGACACCGGCGTTAATTATCAGCATCCCGACCTCGCGGCGAATATCTGGACCAACCCCGGCGAAATCCCCAACAATGGGATCGACGACGATGGCAACGGATGGGTCGATGATGTTCACGGCTACGATTTTCAAAACATGGACGGCGACCCGATGGATGACCATCGTCATGGCAGCCATGTGGCGGGTACGATCGGCGCGGTGGGAAACAACGGCCTGGGGGTGGTCGGCGTCAATCAGCAGTGCAACATCGTGGCACTCAAGATATTCGACGATCGGGGCCGGGGATTGACGTCCAGCGCGGTGATGGCGATGGAATACGTCATTCAGGAGCGGATTCGCGTGTCCAACAGCAGTTGGGGCTGCGACAGCCGGGAGACGGACTGCTTTTCGCAAGCGCTATTCGACGTGATTCAGGCATCGCAGGCGGTGGACCATTTGTTCGTGACCGCAGCCGGCAACGATTTCGGCAACGACAACGATGAAAACCCGTTTTATCCCGCGTCGTACGCGTTGGACAACATCATCACGGTGGCAGCGCTGTCGAACCGTGATACGGTGGCCATTTTTTCCAACGTCGGTCCGACGTCTGTCGACCTAGCCGCGCCGGGTACTTGTATCTACAGCACGTTTCTCGGTGACAACTACGGGTTCCTCGATGGGACGTCCATGGCAGCGCCGCACGTCACGGGTGTTGTTGGGCTGATGTTGAGTCGAATTCCCGAACTGGATTGGAGGCAGGCTCGTACGAGACTGCTCCGCACGGTCCGCCCGGTGGGTGCGTTGATGAACATTGTTCGCACTGGGGGCGTTGTAGATGCCGGAGCGGCCGTATGGGACTGCAATACCAACGGCGTGCCCGACGAGCAGGACATCGCAAGTGGCTCGAGCAGCGACTGCAACGGCAACCTGCTTCCCGATGAGTGCGAACCGGATTGCAACGGCAACGACGTCGCCGATGAGTGCGACATTGTGTCGGGAACGAGTTCCGACTGTTCGTTGAATGGTATTCCCGATGAATGCGAACCGGATTGCAACGGCAACGGCAAGCCAGATAGTTGCGATATTGCGGATCAAACGAGTCTCGACTGCGACGGCGTGGGTAACGGTATCCCGGACGAATGCGAGCCGGATTGCAACATGAATGGAGCGGCTGATAGCTGTGATGTAGATCGCGGGGCAGCTGACTGCAATCGCAACGGTGTTCCCGACGAATGCGAAACGGGCGGACTACTGGATTGCAATGGCAACGCGACGCCGGATTTGTGCGACGTATTCTTGCGGCGCAGCGCTGATTGTAACGAGAATGCCGTTCCGGACGAATGCGACTTTCGTGACGGGACGAGCCAGGATTGCACGGGAAACGGCGTTCTCGATGAATGCGAGCCGGACTGCAACGGGAACGGCGTGGCGGATAGCTGCGACATCGCGGACGGCACGAGCACGGACTGCAGCGGTAACCGTATCCCGGATGAGTGCGAGCCGAATTGCAACTTGAACCGATTCGCCGACATCTGCGACATTCGCTCCGGTCGGAGCAGGGACTGCAATCACAACAATGTTCCTGACGAGTGTGAACCGGGCGGCGGCGGGTTCGACGACTGCAACGTAAATGGTCTTCCCGATCTGTGCGATATTTTCAATGGGACGGCGAGCGATTGTAACAGCAATCACAAGCTTGACCAGTGCGACGTGGAGAGCGGCGAGTTTCTGGATACTGATGGCGATGGCCTGCTCGACGTATGCGAAGGCAAGGGGTTTCGACTTGTCCCGGTATCTGCGAGCGGCGGGCATACGATTGACGGCAACGAGATCATTCTTGACTCCGGTGGGCAAACGGTGGCCCTCGAGATGCGCCTCTCCGGGTGGGATCTCTCCAGCGGTGGGGACGTTCGTCTGCGAGGCTATCAACCTGAAATAGACGTTTCGGGCTTCACCGGGGGGTTGTACGGGCAGCTTTCTCTTGCACGCATTGCGTGCGTGTCGGACGATGACTGTGCTGGTTGGCAATCCGCTTGCCAGGATGACGGATTCTGCGACGCGTTCGGCTCGGTGTTCGTCGACGATGCGAGACCGGATTTCGTCTTTGCGGATGCCCTATCCGTGTGGGTGACGAATTTTGTGACACAGGCTCCGAATATTCTCGTCCTGGCGGCGCTCTTTTCTCGAGCAGACGCAGTGGTTGACGAAGGCCTGGATACGTATGCCGCGACGATGCTTCTGGATGTGTCGCCGGTGGCGGGTGGCACTTTCGAGGTCGGCTTCGTGGAACATCGCAGCTTCCTTGGCGACCAGGACAATGACTTTATCACCGTGCCATCGTTTGGTTCCGCCGTAATCACGATTCCGTCGGATTGCAACGGTAACGGGATCGCGGATGAACTGGATGTCGCGGAAGGGAATAGCGAGGATTGCAACGGTAACGGCATTCCAGACGAGTGCCTGACGATCGAGCCCGACTGTAATTCCAATCAGCGGCCGGACGATTGCGATATCGTTGACGGCGTTAGCGTTGACTGCTCTGGCGACGGGGTTCCTGACGAGTGCGATCCGGACTGCAATGTCAATGGTATTCCGGACAGTTGTGATATTGCGAGTGGTGATAGCGACGATATTAACTCCAACGGCGTTCCCGACGAGTGCGAGCCGGCGCGGACCATTTACGTCGATCAAGCCAACTGCTTTTTCCCCGGGAGTGGAGTGGTCGACGATCCATTCTGCAGCATCCAAGTAGCCATCGAGTCCATGGGCAACGGGCGCGATGGAATCGTTGATATTGTCGTGGCCGACGGAATCTACACGGGCGTTGGCAACAAGAACATCGAGTTCGGTGGGCGAGCACTGACGCTACGCAGCGCTGGCGGTCCTGCCGGTTGCGTGATCGATTGTGGAGGAGAAGGTCGGGCGATGGTATTCGCCGAGAGTGACGACGACGTTCGCGTGCAAGGATTTACGATCGTCAACGGCTCAGCGGGTTCCGGGGGGGCGGTGTTTTGCGATGCGTCGAATCCCACGTTGTCGCATTGTGTGTTCAGAGATAACGTGGCGACGCGTTTCGGCGGTGCAATCTATTGCACCAATAGTAGTCCGCTCATTGACCGGTGTACGATCACTCAGAACGTGGCGCGTCAGTTTTATGGCGGCGCGGTCTACGCTATTCGCGGCGGTCCGGTCATGACGGAGTGCATTGTTGATTTGAATGACGCGGATTTGGGCGGTGCGGTCTTCGGGTTCGTGTCCAGCCCCACGCTGCGACAGTGTACCGTAACGCGCAACACCGCGCGCTCGCGCGGAGGGGCGCTTTACTTTGCGGGCGTTGGGAGCAGGCCGAGCGTGAACGGCACGATTGTCTGGGGCAACGACGCGCCAGTTGCGAGGGAAGTATTTGTGGGCGGGGCAGCCGTGTTTTCGGTGCAATACAGTGACATCGCTGGCGGGCTGTCCGGTGCAGTCGTTGGGGCAGGTTCACGGATTGAATGGGGGCCCGGGAGCATCGACGGCAATCCACGTTTCGGCGACGCGGCCGCCGGAGATTACCATCTCACACCGGATTCGGCCTGCATCGACGGCGGTGATCCGACGTTCGTGCCAGTCGCCGGTCAGACCGATTTTGACGGAGAAGCTCGTGTCATGTTGGCGGCGGTGGATATGGGTGTCGACGAAGCTCCGAGCTTTACTGACTGCAACGGTAACTCGATGCCGGACGGTCGAGAAGTTGCCGATCGAAATGCGGATTGCAATGACAACCGGGTGCTGGACGATTGCGACTTGGGGGATGGCGTGTCGGTCGATCTTCTTCCTGCTGATGGGGATGGTATTCCTGACGAATGTCAGGCCGACTGCGACGCCAACGGTCAGCCGGATGCTGCCGACCTTGCGACGGGGCGAAGCGAGGACTGCAACGTCAACGACGTTCCCGATGCGTGCGATATTGGGAGCAGTGTTTCACTTGACATCCTTCCGTCCGGCGGCGACGGCATCCCGGACGAGTGCCAGGAAGATTGCAACGCAAACGACGTCCCCGACGACGTCGAGATGGCCGGCGGAGGCAAGGATTGCAACGGGAACGAGCATCTTGACGAATGCGATATCAGCGATCTTTCGAGCGCGGACTGTGATGGTAATCTCGTCCCGGACGAGTGCGAGATTTACGGGGATGTCAATCACGATAGTGTGGTCAATCTTTTTGATGCGTTCTGCGTATTGGAGGGTTTCGCAGGCAGATTCGTTGATTGCAGTTTGGGTGATGTCGACATCGGCGGCTGTCAGCCTGACGGTGTAGTCGATCTGTTTGACCTGTTCGGAGTGTTGGACGGTTTCGCCGGTGTGAACGCGTGCTGTCCGTAGAGACTGGCTTGGCGGCTGGGGTGCGGTTTCCAGTGAACGAACTAAGGTTGGGTCAAACCTGGTTCAATCGCCCTCGGTGTCGGCGGGCGTTTTGCCGTCGATGTCGAGGCTTTGCAGATAGGTAATTGCCAGCCATATTTGCTCTCGGGTCAGAACATCGCCGAAAGCGGTCATGGTGTTCGGTGTGCCATCGGGATTGCGAATCTTGCTGGTGAACCCCTCGCTAACTTTGCGAAACCATGCCCGCGGTGCACCGTTGTGCAGGGTGATCATCATGCGCTTGATGGGTGAGTGAAAGTCCATTCGCGGGATTTCCGTCGGCATCGAAGGGCCGCGACCGCGTGCGTCGGTACCGTGACAGACCATGCAATGGGCGACGTAGATCACCGCGCCCATGCTGACCGCCTCGGGATCGCGACGTGCGTTGAAGGGGTTGCGGGTCGTGCTGATGCGACGGTCGGCTTTACGCGCGTCGTCGATTGACAGACCGCTCTGGGTTGCTTTCCACGCAAGGAACGCTTCGCCCGGCTCGGTTGGGTGGTCGCGCAGGATCGTCGCGTAAACCTGCTGCTGCTCGGGCTGAATCGCCATCGGCAGCGGTTGTGGTCCGCTGCACCCCGAGATCGCCGCCGCCGCGATGGCCAGGCGCGCACCAGCGGACCGCCAAAGGGGGGTCATCTTCCTGACACGTCGGTGATTCCAGCCAGCCCAAAACATTACGTCAGCGAGTTCACACGCAAACCGCGGCTGTGTCAAGATCGCGCTCCTGCCGGACGTAGAGTCAATACGCCGGGCGGTTTCTGGCGGGCGGTTTCAATTGATTGGATGTTGGCCCTCTTCCCGGCATGGCAAAGTGCCGCAAGGTCCTATAATGCAACGCTAGCTTCTCCTAGAACGGCGATGTCGGGCCGCAATCGAATCAAGAGTGGGCGATTTGTAATTCCAGATTTTTACGAGACTTTTGGGGCTGGTTCGGGTAGCATTGGCATAAGACGGGTCCCACCAGGGGTGACAGGGGTCGCGGTTCGTTTGGTGATTGGGGCCTGTTCGTAGGAGGGAGGAAGACGTGCGAAAGCTATTTCACTTGTGGTCTGGTCGCCGGTTGGCGCTGATGCTGGCTTGTGGTCTGTTCCTACCGACGTTGTGGGGGTGCTTTGGTCCACCGCCGGGGCCAATGGTTTCCGATGGTGATTCCGCGGTAGGCCGTCCGATCGACGCTGTGGATGGTTCCGTGCCTGATTTGCCAACGGAGCCTCCCATGGAGGAGGCCATTCGGCCGGTTGACGAAGATCTCGGGACGGACCAAGGG
>CAYQFV010000035.1:0-27139 GCA_964416845.1 uncultured Phycisphaeraceae bacterium
ACTTGCTTCACTTCAAACCGCTTGTGGCGATCGGCGAATCAGGTTCGCTCCCGCGTTTTGAAGTCAAGGCGAGGCGACTCGTCCGGCCGTCGCCAGGAACATCGAATTGACTGGGAACGCGGGTTCGCCCTTCAAACGTGAGGATAATGAAACCATGACACGTCGAGGATTAGTGGCTGTTGTGATCGCGTGCATGTTGTCGCAGGTTGCCGTCGCGGGCGATTGGCCTTTCTGGCGAGGTCCGGAGCAGAACGGCGCGTCGCGCGAGCCTGCGACCGTCACATCTTGGTCTCAGGACGGCGAGAACGTTCTTTGGAAGCAACCCGTCGGTGGACGCACCACGCCGGTCGTCATGCAGGGTCGGGTGTTCGCCGTCACGCCTGTCGGAACCGGCGAGGGCAGGCAAGAGCGTGTCATTTGTCTCGATGCCGAAACCGGCAAGACCATCTGGGAGCACCGCTTCAACGTCTTTCACACCGACATCGTGGAAAACCGGGTCGGTTGGACAGCCGTCGTCGGCGATCCCGAGACCGGCAACATTTACGCCCATGGCACGGGCGGTGAAATGTTCTGTTTCGATCGCGATGGCAAGGTTCTGTGGAAGGTATCGATGACCGAAGAGTTGGGACGCATCAGCGGATACGGCGGCAGGCTTCACACGCCTATCATCGACGAGAACCGCGTCATCGTTAGCTTTCTAAGTTCGAGCTGGGGCAAGTTCGCCAAGCCTGCGCATCGTTACGTGGCGTTTGACAAGCGCACCGGTGAGATTCTCTGGTGGGCTGCCCCGGGTGGGAAACCGTTGGACACGACGTATTCGGTTCCGGTCGTCGCGGTGATCGACGGCGTACGTCAGTTGATCGCGGGCAACGCGGACGGTGGTGTCTATGGGATGAAGGCCCGCACCGGCGAGCGGTTGTGGGGCTTCCAGTTGAGCAAGAGAGGCTTGAATGTCTCGGCGGTCGTGCACGGCAATTACGTCTACATAGGCCACAGCGAAGAAAACCTGGACAACACCGAGATGGGCCGCGTGGTCTGCATCGACGCCCGCAAACGTGGTGACATCACGACGACCGGCGAGGTGTGGCGGTTCCCGGACGTCACAGCCGGTTACAGTTCGCCGGCGATCGCGAACGGTCGACTGTACGTCGTCGACAACTCAGCGAATCTGTTTGCCCTCGATTTGATGACCGGCAAGAAGTATTGGAAGTACGAGTTTGGACGTGTCGGCAAGGGTTCGCCCGCCGTTACTGCGGACGGCGTGATCTACATTGGGGGTCAGACGGGCAACTTTCATATTCTGAAGGACGAGGGCAACAAGTGTGTTGAAATCGATCGGGAGGTGTTTACGCGCGAGGACAAGCGGGTTGACGAAATGTACGGGTCGCCGGCGATCAGCGACGGTCGAGTGTACTTCATGACGCGTTACAACACCTATTGCCTTGGCGCGCCCGGGCGGCGGCAAGTTGCTGTTGACATTCCACCTCTTGCCCCGGAGATCCCACCGAGCACCGGCGGCGACCGTTTTCTGCACGTCGAGCCGGCCGAGATCACGCTCCATCCGGGCGAGTTGGTCAAGCTCAAGGCGCTGATCACGGGGCCTAGCGCGCGGCGTTTTCGCGGCCTCAGCGGCGCTAGTTGGAGCGTGAAGGGTGTGAAAGGATCGGTTTCGCCCGACGGCACGTTCGTGGCTGGTCAGGAGAATGCGTTTTCAGCCGGCGTGGTGACGGTCACGGGTGAGAACCTTAGCGCGGCAGCACGCGTGCGGGTCACCCCTACCCTGCCGATTCATGAAGATTTTGAGAACATGCCGCTCGGCAAAGCGCCGCCCGGATGGGTGGGTGCGGTGGTGAAGACGAAGATCGACGAGCGCGATGGCAGCCACGTCTTGCGCAAGCTTGCGTCGAAGAAACGCCCAAGTCCTCCGTTCATGCGGCTGCGGTGCTACGCAACGCCATCGATCGCGGGCGGGTACACCGTGGCAGCCGATCTGTTGGGCACGCCGAAGAAGCGCTTCAAGCCTGACATGGGGCTTATCAACAGCAGATACCGGATGATCGTCATGGGGCGAAACAAGATTCGCATCGAATCGTGGTCGCCCATGCCGCGATTTCGGCACGATGTGCGCTTCTCGTGGAAGACCGAGCAGTGGTACCGCGTGAAGTTCCAGGTCAAGTTGGAAGGCGACCATGCCATCGTCCGCGGCAAGGTTTGGCTGCGGGACTCCGAGGAGCCGTCCGACTGGATGATTGAAGCGGTTGACGCGTATCCCAATCGTGAGGGCAGTGCTGGTGTGTATGCTTATTCCACGAACACCACTGCCAAGAGTGACGGGCCCGAGGTTTTCTACGACAATTTCCAGGTGACACGAAATGACTAATACACGCCGTTCGTCGTTGGTATGCACTGTGTGCGTCAGCATGACGCTTGTCGGATCGTCCATCGCTTTCGCAGGCGATGACGCGTACAAATCCAAAAAGGGTGATTGGCCCATGTGGGGCGGCAGCACGGATCGCAACATGGTCTCGGGTGAGACCGGTATTCCCGCGACTTGGGACGTTAAGAAAAAGACGCACATCAAGTGGACCTCGCCGCTCGGGTCTCAGTCGTATGGCAACCCGGTTGTCGTGGACGGCAAGATTTTTGTCGGCACGAACAATGATGGCCTGCTTCGGCCGAACATCAAAGGCGACAAGGGCGTCATGGTGTGCATCGATCAGAAGACCGGGAAGATGCTGTGGCAGGCGACGCACGACAAGCTGCCCACTGGTCGCGTGAACGATTGGCCTGAGCAGGGTATCTGTTCGTCACCGTGGGTGTCGGGCAACCGTATATACTACGTGAGCAACCGTTGCGAGCTGGTTTGCGCGGATATTAACGGCTTCCTCGATGGCAAGAACGACGGGCCTGTGAAGGACGAAAAGTACCACGACAAGCAAGATGCGGATATCATCTGGACGCTCGACATGATCGAGGAGTTGGGTTCGTTTCCGCACAACCTCGCGACGTCGTCTCCGGTTGGGGCGGGTGGTCTGGTTTTCCTGCTGACATCCAACGGTGTCGACGAAGGCCACCTCGACATGCCGGTCCCCGACGCTCCGGATTTTATCGCTGTCGACAAGAACACCGGCAAGGTCGTGTGGGCTAAGACCTATGCGGGAGAAAACACGCTGCACGGTGCGTGGTCGTCGCCGGCGTATGGAATGGTCCGCGGCAAACCGCAGGCGATTTTTGGTGGCGGTGACGGCTGGTGCTATTCGCTCGAACCCAAGACGGGGAAGATCATTTGGAAGTTCAACCTCAATCCTAAAGGAAGCGTTTGGGAGTTGGGCGGAAGGGGAACCAAGAACAACATCATCTCCACGCCGGTTCTTCACAACGACAAGGTCTACCTGGCGGTCGGCCAGGATCCTGAGCACGGCGAAGGGCCAGGCCATCTTTATGCCATCGATGCAACCCGAACGGGCGACATTTCCGAGACCGGGATCATCTGGCAAATCGGAGGAGACGATTTCCATCGGTCGATGTCCACGGTGGCGGTCGCGGACGGCCTGTTGTACGCCGCCGACCTGAGCGGTTTTCTACATTGTCTCGATGCCAACACCGGTAAGCAGTATTGGAAGCACGACACCTTTGCCGCCATTTGGGGATCGCCCTACGTGGTGGACTCCAAGGTGTTTCTCGGTGACGAGGACGGCGAGGTATTGGTGTTCGCACATAGCCGGAAGAAAAAACTCCTCGCGACGAACGATATGGGCAATTCGGTCTACACGACGCCTGTCGCGTCGCACGGCGTGCTTTACGTGGTGAACCGTCGAACGTTGTTCGCCATCGACGAATGATCCATCGGTATCACTCGTTGGCGACGCGCCGTCGCTGGTCTCGTTAATGTCATCGGTGTGACACCGCCATAGGCTGACAATCGTGACTTCGACATCATCGGCATCCAATGCAACGAATGGCAAGTCCCTCGACGATCGCGTCAACGACGCCCGTGACGAGCTTGACGCCCACACGCGGAAAATCGTTGCTTGGCACTTCGACCCCGAGACCGGCTGCCCGTTCTGGTTGAACTATGCGTCGAAGCTCGACTGGGACCCGCGCGAGGAAATCCACAGCTACGCGGACCTGCGCAAGTTCGAGCCGTTTCAGGACGAGTGGTTGCGCGGCGGGCCGGTGCGGCGATGGGTTCCGAAAGCGTTCGCCGACAAGCCCATCTACGTTTTTGAGACTGGGGGCAGTACCGGCACGCCTAAATCGCGTATCAACATCAACGATTTCAGGATCGACTACGAGTTGTTCAGCGATACGCTTTGCGACCGCGGTTTCCCGAAAGGGGCTGATTGGTTGATGCTCGGTCCCACCGGACCGCGGAGACTCCGTCTGGCTGTCGAGCATCTCTGTCAGCATCGGGGCGGCATTTGCTTCAGTGTCGACATGGACCCCCGCTGGGTCGTCAAGCTCATCAAGAGCGGGCGCGTGGCGATGATGCACGAGTACAAGGACCACGTCATCCACCAAGGGTTGACGATTCTGCGGGCTCACGAAAACGTTCGATGTCTGTTCACAACGCCGAAGCTGCTTGAAGCGCTCTGCGAGCGTGTGTCGCTCAAGCGCTTGGGGATCACCGGGGTGTTCTGCGGCGGTACGCAACTGACCGCACAGTTTCATCGCTTCGCACGAGAAGAGTTGCTCGAAAACGCGGTCGAATTCGTTCCGACGTATGGCAACACGCTTATGGGGCTTGCCTGCCACAAGCCGTTCGACCCGGCGGACAACTACAGCGTCATCTACCATCCGCCCTGCCCGCGGGCGATGAACGAAGTCGTCGATCCCGATGATCCCGACCGGAGCGTTGACTATGGGCAAGTCGGCAGGGTGCGGCTGACCACGCTGACCAAAGAGTTTTTCATGCCCGGGTTTCTGGAGCGTGACGAAGCCGTCCGCACCCCGCCCTGTGATGCTTATCCGTGGGACGGCGTGGGCGACGTTCGGCCGTTCTCCGGGTTTGCAACGCCCGTCGTCGAAGGGGTCTACTGATGTTGCACATCCCTATATTGCGAATGGGATCGCCGTACGAGAGTGTCGAGAAGGTGACACTTTCGCATCACGAGACCGCCGCCGACGTCGTCACTGTGAGTCAGGCGAACAGCGGCATGGTGTCTCGCGATGTTGGTCGGATGGCTGACGACGTGCTCGAGCGATTCGGCATCGGAGAACTGTTGTCGATGTGCAAACGCGCCGCAGAGTTGTTCATGACCGCGACCTTGCCGCTGGGCGACGAATCGCAAACGTTCGAACAATACGTGGAATCGCTGTCCGCCACCACCGGGATGCCCATCTCCTACTGCCGTAACAACGCGAGCAAGATTCACAAGGTCCTGTCTGATATGGACGTGGTCATCGGCGGATTAACGCGGGGATTCGATCTGACGATCCTCGACCGCGGGTACGGATCGCATCACGGCGGGATGCTTAGTTATTTTCGAGTCGGGCGCGTTTTTGGGGCGGTATTGCCGAGCAACTCGCCCGGCGTTCATTCGCTTTGGCTACCCGCCATCGCACTCAAAACGCCGGTGGTTCTCAAGCCCGGTCGCGAAGAACCGTGGACCCCCTACCGGATCATCGAATCGCTTGCTGCTGCCGGCGTGCCTCGCGAAGCGTTCGGGTTCTATCCCACCGATCACGCCGGTGCTGGTGAACTGCTCCGGTGCGTGGATCGTTCCATGCTCTTTGGCGGTGGCGACACTGTGCGACCATGGCGAGACGACCCGCGTGTCGAAATCCATGGCCCGGGATACAGTAAGATCATCTTGGGCGACGACGCGGCCGACAGGTGGGAAGACCACCTCGACGTTATCACGAACTCAATTCAGGCGAACGGCGGCCGATCCTGCATCAACGCGTCCGCTGTTTGGACCCCCCGCCACGGCCGGGACATCGCCGATGCGGTTGCGCAACGGTTGGCCAGGATCGAAGCGCTGCCTGCAGATGACGGCGACGCATCGTTGGCAGCGTTTACCAACCCCGTCGTCGCGGAGCAGATCTCGGCGGCCATCGACTACGGTCTCGACGCGCCGGGGGCTGAGGATTTGACCCAACTACATCGCGGTTCACCACGACTGGTTCGACGGGAGCGCTGCGCGTACCTCTTGCCTACGGTTGTCTTTTGTCAGACCGCCGACCATCCGCTCGCCAATCGCGAGTTTCTGTTCCCGTACGCTAGTGTCGTCGAATGCCCGATGGATCAGATTCCCGACAGGATCGGGCAGTCGCTCGTGGTCAGCGCTATCACGAGCGATCAACGCCTGGTTGAACGGCTGATGGCAGCCCCCCACATCGACCGTCTCAACATAGGCCCCGTTCCGACGTATCAGCTCAGTTGGGATCAACCGCACGAGGGTAACCTGTTCGAGCACTTGTACCGCCAGCGAGCCTTCCAGATCGAGCCTGCAGCATGAACGAGGTGCCCGGTGTCTTGCCCGAACTATTGAAATATTCGCCGACGCGTGTGGCGATGGGTCCGGGGTGTCTCGACGCTCTCGGCCGCTTGGCAGCTGATGAGGGCGCGGAGCGTGTTCTACTCGTCACCGACCCCGGGTTATTCGCGGCCGGCCATGCTCAAAGAGCGGTGGAGTTGCTGCGTGATGCGAATCTTGCCGTCACGGTGTTCGACGGAGTGCGTGAAAACCCCACCACCGAGCACGTCGAGGCGGGCGTCGCGGTTGCGCGGAAGAACGATGTCGATCTCATTGTCGGCCTGGGCGGCGGAAGTTCGCTCGATTGCGCCAAAGGGATCAATCTGATCTTCACTAACGGCGGCAGCATTGCGGATTATTGGGGGGAAGACAAAGCGACCGCAGCCATGCTGCCGATGATCGCAGTGCCCACGACGGCGGGCACGGGCAGCGAAGCTCAATCGTTCGCGCTCATTAGTGACCCGGTGACGCATCAGAAGATGGCCTGTGGAGATCGACGACCACCTGCCGAGGGTGGTCTTCGACCTAGAATCGCGATTCTCGATCCCGATTTGACGGTTAGCCAGCCGCCTTCGGTCGCGGCAGCCACGGGAATCGACGCCATCGCCCATGCCGTCGAAACCGCCGCCACGACGCGCCGAAACGATGTGTCACGCAAGTTGTCACAATGTGCGTGGCAGTTGCTCGAATCCTCGTACGAGTCTGCGGTCAACGGCCGTGCTGATATCGACATTCACACACGCATGCTTTTGGGCGCCCATTTGGCTGGCGTCGCGATTGAACGGTCTATGCTGGGCGCTGCCCACGCCTGCGCCAATCCGCTGACGGCCCGGTTAAACTTGGTTCACGGATTCGCGGTCGGCATGATGTTGCCTCACGTCATACGGTTCAACACTTCCGCTGGCGACAATCCCTACAGCGATCTCACCGATCATCCCGTGAAACTTCGCGATCGGATTGAAGCACTTCTCGTGATAGCCAAGGTTCCGAAAACGTTGTCCGAGATCGGCGTAGCACGGAGCGACCTGCCCGACCTTGCGACCGCTGCCGCGGGGCAATGGACTGCCCGCTTCAACCCCCGGCAGGTGGACGCGAATGACTTGCTCACGGTTTACCAAACGGCTTACGAGTAGTCGCACCGCCGCCGACATCCTTGGCCACCCCACAGTCGCACACCACGAGATGCCGCCACCTGATCTGCCGGTCGCGGCGGGCGCCGAGACCTTACATCTTTCGACAAGGCGTTGTGGCGTCGATTCGCGTATACTATGGGCGGCCCCGGAGACGGGGCTGGTGTGTGTGGCGGGTGTACGACGGGCCGGAAACCGTCGCCCCCGCATGGCGATTCGACCGCGATCGTCTGCGGGCAGCGCACGCATTTCAATGACAGCGAAGGACGATGTATGAAGCTTGACGTCGCCAACGACGACGCTCAAACCGAGGTCGGCAGCTACTTTGTTGCCAACTATCCGCCGTTTTCGGTCTGGTCCGAGCATCAGGTCGCCGCTGCGCGCCACGCGCTGGACACCCCCTGTGTCGACGAGAATGCACCTCCGCTCGGGCTGTACCTGCACATTCCATTTTGTCGCAAGCGATGCCGGTTTTGCTATTTCAAGGTCTTCACTGACAAGAACGCCCGCGACGTGGATCGTTACCTCGATGCCCTCGTGAATGAGATTGCCATGTACGCGAAGCGGCCGCGCTTCGTCGGTCGGTCGTTCGAGTTCGTCTACTTCGGCGGGGGCACGCCCTCGTTTCTCAGCGGCGATCAGTTGGCGAAGCTCGTCGATCGAATCGCTGAACATTGGACCTGGCGGGACGCTCGGGAAGTCACGTTCGAGTGCGAGCCGGGAACGCTCAAGAAGAGCAAACTCCAAACGATCAAAGACATAGGCGTGACACGGTTGAGTCTTGGCATCGAACATTTCGACGACAGCGTTCTCGAACTCAACGGGCGGGCCCACAAATCACCGGAAATACGCCGATCGTACGCGTGGGCGAGGGAAGTGGGCTTCGACCAAATCAACGTCGACCTCATCGCCGGTATGGTGGGTGATACGCAGCCGTCGTGGCAACAGACGGTATCCGAAACGCTTGCGCTTCAGCCTGACAGCGTTACGATCTATCAGATGGAACTGCCCCATAACACGATCATCGCGCGCGACGCAAAGGTTGCGCAGCAAGCCGCTCCGGTCGCGGACTGGGCCACCAAACGCGCGTGGGTCGATCATGCGTTTGCGCAATTCGAGCAGGCAGGCTACGTCGTTTCCAGCGCGTACACTCTGGTCAAGCCATCGGAGAATCAAGGGTTCGTCTATCGCGACTCCGTGTGGCGAGGCGCGGACATGATCGGGACCGGCGTCGCGTCGTTTTCGCACATCGGCGGTGTTCACTATCAGAATCTGGACCGCTGGGACGCATATATCGAAGCGCTCGAATCGGGTGACGACCTGCCCATCAGCCGCGCCTTGCCCGTAACGCCCCACCAGCGACTTGTTCGCGAGGTCGTCTTGCAGCTGAAACTCGGTCGCCTCGACAGCGACTATTTTCGGAAGAAGTTCGACGTTGATTTACGCACGACGTTTGCGAACGCGTTTGAGCGAATCGAGCGGAACGATTATGGCGCGTTCGAAGACGATCAGTTTATCCTGTCGCGGGCCGGCTTGTGTCGTGTGGACGCACTGCTGCCGCTTTTTTTCGAGCCCGAACATCGAGATATCCGCTACACGTGACCCATTCACTGCAAACAATCTTGAATTGCGAATCGACCGACGCGGCGGTCGCGAGCCTGTGTTGCGGCTGGGCGAACGGCGTTGAGATCGACCTATTGGCGATGGAAACAAGGCCGAACGACATGTCGCCCCGCCATCGCGAACTGCTCGTTCACCACGATCACATGACCGATGCGCTGCGAACGTTCTACGGATCACCCGTCGACCTCCGCGTGCTTCGCTCCGAGCTTGGCGACGACCTCTATCGGCGTGAGATCATTCTGACGCTTCAAGGCTGCGATACCGTCGTCGAGTACGGTATCGTTCGGATCGACCTGGAACAGATCGGCAAGGGTGTACGACGGCAGATCATCGACATGACGTCGCCTCTGGGGCAAATCCTGATGAAACATGACGTGTTGCGTCGAATCGAACCGAAATGGTTTCTCTCGTTCGCGCCCACTGAGACGTTGTCGAACGCATTTGGCGCCGAGCGTGCTCGGTTCGCAAACGGGCGACTGGCAGTGATTCATTGCAACGATCGCCCCGCGATCGAGCTTCTCGAAGTCGTCGCCGACATGGACCAGACGAAGTGATCCGCCCTTGCAGAGACGACCCGTGGGCGGTAAGAATTTGGCCCTTATGACTGTAGACGATACGTACAACTGTGTGGTGATGGGGGGCGGACCTGCCGGCGCTACGGCTGGCGCGCTGCTCGCGCGGCACGGACACAGCACGCTGGTTCTTGAAAAAGATCCCTTTCCTCGCCACCAAATCGGCGAGTCGCTCATGCCACAGACGTACTGGACGTTCCAGCGTCTCGGCGTGCTCGACCAACTGGAAGCCTCGGCGTTCCCGCGTAAGGAAAGCGTGCAGTTCGTCTCCGCGTCGGGCAAAGAATCGCAGCCCTATTACTTCAGCGACCGCGATCCGCGAAAATGCTCCGTCACGTGGCAAGTCCGGCGCGACGAGTTCGACCGCATGATGCTCGACAACGCCCGCAAGTGCGGCGCGACCGTGCAAGAGCGCGCCCGCGTTGTGTCGGTCCTTTTCGATGGCACGCGTGCGACTGGCGTCAAGGTCAACGTTGACGGCGACGATCGTGTCATCCGCGCCAAGGTCGTCGTCGACGCCACCGGCCAATCAACACTATTGTCACGTCAGCTTAATTTGCGCCAGGCCGATCCGGATCTCAAACAGGGCGCGATCTACGCTTACTACAAAAACGCCGTGCGTGATGAAGGGCGAAACGCCGGGGCGACCATCATCATCCACACGCCCAATCGTGACGGATGGTTCTGGTTCATTCCCTTGCCCGACGATCTCAGCAGCGTCGGGCTTGTCGCGCCACCGTCGGTTCTGTTTGGGGGGCGCGGAGGCGATCCGCTTGTCCCGCTCGAGGAGGAAATCGCTCGATGTCCCCACATGGCCGCTCGACTGGAACACGCCCAACGCGTTAGCGATCCGTACGTCACACGCGACTTTTCCTATCGTTCAAAACGGATGGCGGGCGACGGTTGGGTGCTCATCGGCGACGCGTTTGGGTTTCTCGATCCGGTCTATTCATCCGGCGTCATGCTTGCACTGAAGGGTGGAGAGATGGCGGCTGATGCGATCCACGAAGCCCTCGTCGCGGGCGACGTGTCGGGCGACCGGCTATCAACGTTTGCACCGGAGCTGATTCATGGGATGGAACAAATCCGCAAACTCGTTTACGCATTTTACGATCGAGACTTCAGCTTCTCGAAGTTTCACAAGGACTATCCCAAGTACAAAGACCACCTCGTCCGCATATTGATCGGCGATGTCTTCAACAACGACGTCGGCGAGATGTTCGATGTCATGGGAGACTGGGTGAATCTTCCTCAAGCGATGCAACTGGAAGGGACGGCTGGATCATCATGAAGCGGTTTATCTACGGGCTCATCATACTCCTGGCGATTCTCCACCAAGACTTCTGGTGGTGGGACGACGGCGAAACCATGGTCGCAGGGTTCATTCCCATCGGGCTTGCCTACCACGCGGGGGTCTCGGTTGCGGCTGCGGCGCTCTGGGCGCTCGCCGTTCGATACTGTTGGCCTCACGACGTTGATGTGGAGACACCTGCCTCGTCGATGACCCAACCGGCCGCCGCGGAGAACGCGAAATGACCGGCGGGTTGTCAGCCATTCTCGTCATCGCGGGATACTTGCTCCTGCTTCTGCTCCTCGGCGTCTTCAGCAGCAGGTTCTTCAAGGGCACCGCGTCCGACTATTTTCTCGCCTCGCGGGGCATCGGATCGTTTCTTCTTCTCATGTCGCTCTTCGGAACCACCATGACGGCGTTCGCACTCGTCGGAAGCACCGGTGAAGCGTTCAAGTCGGGCATTGGCGTGTATGGGAAGATGGCATCCTGGTCCGGCATCGTTCACTCAGCCTGCTTCTTTCTCGTCGGCATCAAGCTATGGTCGTTTGGCAAACGTCACGGCTACGTCACGCAGATTCAGTTCTTCCGAGACCGGTTCGAGTCCGACAAGATCGGCTTGGTACTTTTCCCCATCCTTGTAGGTCTGGTCATTCCCTATCTGCTTATCGGCGTCATCAGCGCTGGCACGGTTATCAACAAGGTCTCCGCCGGGGCGTTTCCAACGCTTTTCCCCGCCGTCGAAGGATCGCCCGCCGGTGCTGTCCCGTTCTGGCTGGGGGCGGCGGTCATCTGCTTCGTCGTTCTGGTTTACGTGTTCTTCGGCGGCGTCCGGGGGACCGCTTGGGCCAACGCGTTTCAGACGATCGTCTTCATGGTTCTCGGGATTCTCACGTTCACGATGATCGCCGACAAGCTTGGCGGGCCTGTCGCCGCCACCAAGATGGTCCAACGATACAACCCCACCAAACTCAAGCGAGCCGTCGACGAACAAGACATTCGTCAATATGAACAGCGACTCGCCGAATGGGAGAAAGACCCGGCCAAGGCGGTCATCAAACCGTCCGAACCTCAGCCGGTGGGTCAGTTGCACTTTCTCTCGTACATGTTCATCCCGCTCAGCGTCGCCATGTTCCCGCACCTGTTTCAACACTGGTTGACCGCCAAATCTGCCAAGACGTTTCGATTGGCCGTCGTCGCCCATCCCATCATGATCATGCTCGTCTGGGTGCCGTGCGTGCTCATTGGCGTTTGGGCAACATCCGCCGTCGTTGGCGGCAAGCCGCTCATTCCACCGAACTTTCCGAACCCCAACGCGGTGCTCGCCGTCATTGTCAAGAAACTGGCCAACCCCGTCGCGGGCGGATTGCTGACCGCCGGGATTCTGGCGGCGATCATGTCCAGCCTCGACTCGCAGTTTCTTTGCATCGGCTCAATCTTCACGAATGACATCGTTGGCCACTACATCACGCATGACGGTTTGACCGATGCCCGTAAAATCCTTTTCGGGCGTATCTTCGTGATCCTGATCGTCGTGGTCACGTACATCCTTGGACTGACCGCCAACCGAAGCGTCTTCACGCTGGGCATATGGTGCTTTAGCGGCTTTGCAAGCCTTTTCCCCCTGGTGATGGCTGCGGTCTTCTGGCGGCGGGCTACCAAAGCCGGCGCTTACGCGTGCGTCCTCACCGCGGCTGGAGTGTGGTGGTGGCTGTTCGCAAAATCCGGCTACGGTGCCAATCGGGGGTTCCTCTTTCTTGATATGATGCCCGTCGCGACGATCATCGCGGCGTCGTCCGTCGCACTCGTCCTGGTATCGCTGGTGACATCGGCTCCGTCGGATAAGACGCTCGACAGATTTTTTGACCCCGTACCTGCGAGATCGGCATGACAACGCCCGCAGGTTTTGGTTGTTCGCCGGGAATCTCGCCTGGTGAAATGCGTGATGACACAATGAGCAAGACCTTCGTCACCAAGCGACGTGTGCAATTCGTCGAGAACGATAGCGCCGGCGTGGTTCATTTCTCCAACTACTATCGCATGATGGAGGAAGCTGAGCACGCCTTCTGGCGGTCACTGGGAACGAGCGTTCTGACGTGCGACGGCGACATCGACCTGGGTTGGCCTCGGGTCGCGACGAGTTGTGAGCACTTTGCGCCCGCACGATTCGAAGACGAATTGGAATTGTCTCTCTCGGTCATCCACATGGGAGATCGGTCGGTGAAGTATCGCGTCGACTTCACGTGTGATGGTCGTCGCATCGCCACCGGTCGCATGACCGCAGTGTGCTGTACCATGGTCGACGGAGCCTTTCAGTCGGTGGAGATTCCGCAATCGCTGCGATCCAAGGTCGCCCCGTTCGTAACACCCGACACGTGACACAACCGAGTTGCACGGTCGGATCGTCGGTCGGGCAGCTTGATTCATGATGGGAGAATTCACTGTGAAACCTTGGCACCTGTTTGTAATCGGTACGATCCTCTGCTGGGGCGCGTACGTCCCCACACTGCACCACGGGCAGATGGCGCTCGGAAAGAACAGCGCCCTTCGTGCGTTCCTTTTTGTTGGGTTGGCGTACTTCGTTGTTTCGCTCGTCACGCTGGGATACTTGGTGGTCACCAAGTTCGAGCCACTCGAAATCACGACCCGGGGAATGTCGATCTCGACCCTCGCAGGCCTGCTGGGCGCGATTGGTGCGTTGGGAATCGTGTTCGCGATCAAGTACAAAGGCCACCCGCTCGCAGTCGCGCCGCTCGTGTTCGCCGGCGCTCCCATCGTCAACACAATCGTTTCGATGACGTGGGACAAGCCCGGTAAGGCTCCCGGAGTGTTGTTCTACGTTGGAATCGTCCTTGCGGGCGTCGGGGCAGCCATGGTGCTGCGCTTTCGACCGACCGCGTGATTCGCCGCAGACGCCCGCCGCTGGGTGTTTCACGGCAAAGGCAGTCGACTATGATTCATCGACTTCTCAGCTCGCAACACGCACGCGCCGTGGTGTGCGTGTCGATCATCGGCTTAAGTGCGACGGCGCATCGCTTGCTGGCAGCGCCACCGGACGGCAAGCCGGCAGCAGACCAACTGTCGTGCGAACGTTGTTGGCCTATGTTCCGTGGTAACCCCGCCCTGACCGGTGTGGCAAGAGATACGTTGCCGCAACACCTCGCTGTGCGCTGGCGGTTCAACGCGCCGGAGGGCATCGCCTCGTCCGCTGCCATCGTTGACGGTGTCGTATACGTCGGCTGTGACGACGAACATCTCTACACAATCGACCTGGCGACCGGCAAGAAGCGATGGCGGTATCAAGCGCTTGCGCCGATCCAGTCATCGCCGCTGGTCGTCGGAAAGTTCGTCGTTTTTGGCGATGACGACGGCACTGTTCACGCGGTCGACACGCGTACGGGAAAAGCCCGCTGGACCTTTCAGACCGAAGGCCAGGTGATCTCCTCGCCCAATTACAACGACGGTCGCATCATCATCGGCTCCTACGACGGATCGGTTTACTGCTTCGATTTGCTGTCCGGCGACGTGGTTTGGAAATACACGACGGAAGGACGCGTTCACGCTGCGCCCAGCGTGGTCGGCAACGACGTGCTCGTCGTCGGTTGCGATCAATTTCTCCATGTGCTGGCGGTGGCTGATGGGAAGGTACGCCGAAAGATCTCCATGGAATCGGTCGCCGGCGCGTCACCCGCTGTGCTGGGCGATCGGGCGTACGTCGGTACGTACGCCGAGCAGGTTCGTTGCGTCAATTGGAAATCCGGAGGAACCGATTGGGTCTTTCGCGACGCCGATCGACCGTTCCCCTTTCTGTCCTCTGCCGCTGCAACAACAACCGCCGTTGTCATCGGTGGCCGCGACAAGCGTGTTCGCGCATTCAACCCAACCAATGGACGCGTCCTGTGGACCTTCGCCACGAAGGGGAGAATCGACTCATCCGCGGTCGTCGTCGACGGGCGGGTTTTCATCGGATCCGCCGACGGCGTCTTGTACGAATTGGACCTTGCATCGGGCAAGGAGCGATGGCGATTCGAGGCCGGCGGCGCGATTAGCGCCTCGCCCGCGGTCGCCGCTCAATGCCTGGTCATCGGAACCCTTGACGGTGCTCTTTACTGTCTCGGAAAATCACGTTGACGATCGCCGCCGCGTTGCGTGCTATCGTTGGGCCGGAGAAAACGAAGCGTCTAAACCACAGCAGGAGATGTGTCATGATTGTGCCCCATCCGAACAGATCATTACCAGCCCCACACTACAGACATGGCGCTGCCCTCGTCCTCTCGCTGGTCACGCTGTTTGTCTCAAGCAACTGCAATACCGTCGCCGCTGACTGGCCGCAATGGGGCGGCGCGCATCGCGATTTTGTTGCTCAAGCCGACAAGCTCGCCGATCATTGGCCCGATACCGGTCCGAAGCGGCTCTGGACTCGGGAACTCGGTGCGGGCTATTCGGGAATTGTTGCGGACGGCGACCATCTCTATACCCAATATCGAAAGGGCGAGGATGAATTCGTGGTTGCGATCAACCGCGCTGACGGAACGACTGCTTGGCAATCAGAATACGCGTCCAAGCCATACGACGAGATGACAACGCAGTTCGGTAAAGGCCCGAACGCGACCGCCTTGATCGTCAAGAATCGCCTTTACACTGTCGGCACGACTGGCAGAATACATTGCTTCGACAAGAACACCGGAAGGGTTATCTGGTCGAAAGACCCGATGACCGAATTCGGGAGCAAAGGGCCTAACTACGGCCACTCTTCGAGCCCCATTGCATACCGCAATTCGCTCATTGTTGCACTTGGCGGGAAAGGCTACGGACTCGTCGCGTTCGACCTCGATACCGGAAAACGCATCTGGAACGCCCAAGACTTCGTCAACACTTACTCTTCACCGATCATCATTAACGTTGACGGACAAGACCAGCTCGTCGTCCTTGGCAACACGGAAGTTGTCGGCATGAGCCCCGAGGACGGTCACGCTATCTGGCGGTTCCACCACGAAAACCAGTGGAAAACCAATATATGCACGCCGCTTTGGGGAAAGGACAACACGCTGTACGTCTCCTCCTCCGGTGACGCTGGAAGCCGCCTGCTTAAGCTCCACCGGACGGGCGACAAGACCACCGTCAAGGAAATCTGGGCGACACGCAAATTCAAGGTCGGACAGACGAATGCAGTTCGCGTCGGCGACTATGTCTATGGCGTCACTGGAGGCGATACACCGTCGATCCTCGCCGCCGTCTCCATCAAGGACGGGAAACCCGTCTGGCGTGAACGCGGGTTCCCAAAGGCGAATCTGATCGCCGGCGACGGCAAGCTCATCATCCTTGACCAGAAAGGCCGACTGACTCTCGCCATACCCAACCCAGACAAGCTGCAGGTGCAATCGCAGTTTCAGCTATTCGACGGAAAATCTTGGACCATGCCGATTCTAGTCGGCTCGACACTGTACGCCCGCAACATCGAAAAACTCGTCGCAATGGACTTGCGCTAGTGCTCTGTGAAGCGAACTGCTGGACAACCGCCGTCGTCATTGAAAGGGCCCTATCATGCATACGATCACGTCGTCCGTCGCTTCAACGCGATTCACGAAGTCGGCCGCATTCTGCCTGATCGTCTCCGTCGTTCTGGTCTGCACGACTTCCGCATCGGCTCAATGGCCTCAGTGGGGAGGACCGAATCGCAACTTCATGACGGACTCCGCCGGTCTCGCCGACAAGTGGCCTGACGATGGCCCACCTGTTCTCTGGAAACGAGATCTTGGCGACGGCTACACGACCATCGTTGTCGAAAACGGCCGACTCTTTTCCATGTACCGCGATGGCGAACAGGAAGTGGTGATCGCCATGGAGCCCAAGACCGGCAAGACGATCTGGGAATACCGATACGATTCACCGTTCACAAAGCTGATGGAACAATTCGGCGCAGGTCCTCATTCAACCCCGCTTGTGGTCTCAGACCGCCTGTACACGATGGGCATCAACGTCGTTTTGCACTGCCTCGATGTGAGCACCGGCAAGGTGATTTGGAAGCGCGATCTCGTTGACGAATACAAAGCCCCCATTCCCGGTCGTGGGTACTCCTCCAGTCCGATCGCGTACAAGAACACCGTCATTGTTCCAGTTGGTGGCGGCGAGGATCAGGGTGTGATGGCATTCAATCGAGAGAACGGCGATCTTGTCTGGAAGAGTCAGGATTTTCAGGTAACCCACGCTTCGCCCATTCTCATAGAGCAAGACGGAAAGCCTCAGCTTGTCGTCTTCATGGGCACTCAGGTCGCCGGACTGAACCCGGACAACGGTAAAATGCTTTGGTCTCACCCCCACAAGACACAATACGGTGCCAACCTCGCGACACCGTTCTGGGACGGCAAGGATCTCATCTTCACGTCGGCAGCCTACGATTCAGGAAGCCGCATCATCAAACTGAATCACAAAGACGGCAAAACCGTTCCGCAAGAGCTTTGGTACAGCCGAAAGATGAGAATTCACCACGGTAACGCTATACAAATCGGCGATTTCCTCTACGGTTCGAGCGGAGACTTTGGCCCGGCCTTTTTCATGGCGATCAACATCAATACCGGAAAGGTCGCCTGGCGAAAACGCGGATTCGCAAAGGCCACCTGCGTCTACAGCAAGGACAAGCTCATCATTCTCGACGAGGATGGAAAGCTCGCGCTCGCGACGGTTTCGCCTGAGGGCATCAACATTCTTTCTGAATGCAAGCTGACCGAGCGGTATTCGTGGGCAGCGCCCACACTCGTGGGCAAAACGCTCTACCTACGAGATCGCAAGCACATCCTCGCGCTTGATCTCGGCTAGGATCTCCGAGGAACGAATAGAACCCCGAACTCCGAGACCCACAAGCCGGCCAGCTTCCGAGCGGTCGCGTCGTGCGTGGGGCCTCGATCTGTTGCGTGGTCGCACTCGCTCCTCCCGGCAGGTGACGGCCACTCGCGTCGCCCAATGGACGTTACCCGCGACACCAAGTGCCTTTCGGGCTATGATGAAGCCCGTTAACTGCGCTCTGTCGACGACGGCCTGACGTGGACGGATTTTTCCGTCGGGCTGCCGAGCGATCGAAGTGACATCGGATGGCGGTCGCTGAGTTTCAGCGCGACGTCGGTACTTGCCGCCGCGACCCAACTCGCACCCGTCGAAGCTGGCGATGCGCTTGTCTTCCGGAGCGATTCAACGACCGCGGGCTGGGAGTCGATCGCCGGTGACCTCCCGACGGCTGATTCCGCGAACGTGCAGCAGGATTCCGTAGTTGTGCGTGTCTCGCCGAGCAACGAAGACGACATCAGCATCGCGTACGCCGGGTTTCCTTCGCTGTTCTACCAGTCCGACGATGGCGGGTCGACGTGGCAGGGCACGAGCATCGAAACGAAAGATGCCTACGCGCTCGATACCGCTGCCGCCCCGTTTCACAACACGCGGAACCCGTTCGATGATTTCATCGATCTGACGATCGACCCTACCGATCCCGACCGCTTGTTCGCCACGTCTTGGGTGGGCATTTGGCGAAGCACCGATCGGGGGAAAACGTGGCAGGAGAAAATCCGGGGCACGCAGAACACCGTTTGCACCGACATTCTGTTCACCGGCACAGAGTTCTTAGCAACGCACTGGGATACCGTCCTGCAACGCTCGACGGATCCGACCAAAGCATGGAGCGAAGCACTACCGATGGCTGGCAGTCCTGCCGACCTGTTGCACGGCTGGAGCATCGCGCGGACGGATAGCGGCGTTCTGTTCGTCAGCGTGTCGACCGAGACCGGCCCGCCGCGAGTCTATCGATCCAAGGACGGGGGCACGACATGGGTTGATCGTTCGCCCGATTTCACGGGATCGGGAGACCTCTTTGTGGACTCTCAGACGAAGGTCACATTGGCGGTCGACCCAGCCAATCCCGAGATCGTCTACGCGGTCAACGCGCTTGCGTCCGAAGGGATCTTCCGTTCGACGGACGGTGGTGACTCGTGGACGAGACTCTCCTCGCAGCCTGCATCCGGGGACAGCACGGAGGCGGCCTTGTTCAGATCGCTTGCGGTCGATCCGGATGATGGCAACCGTCTCTACGCGGGGACGTTCTGGGACGGACTATGGTTTTCAACGAACGGCGGCGAGTCATGGACACTCGCCAACGTGAATGGTGCATCTTCAGAAGTCGCGCTGATCGGAGACATCGTCGCGCTATCCGATGGCGTGGTTTGGGTCGCCGCTCAGGATGGCGCGTACAAGAGTACTGACCACGGCGAGAACTATTCGCGATCACTCGGAGCCGACGTCACCCTGGCTGAATTCGAATACTTCGTCGCCATCGCCGTCAACGCGTCCGATTCCAATGAAGTATTCGCCGCGTCAGCCCAGGTCCATCCGGTCTACAGCCTCAACGGAAGCGTTTGGCATACGACCAACGGCGGCGAGACATGGACGGACATCACGAACGACTTGGTCCACAAGAGAGTGAACACGTTGGAGTACGCGAACGGCTACCTCTACGCCGGCATCGAGGGCGCCAACGTTTTCCGCCGGAAGATCCGGTGACGAATCATTCAGGTTCCGAAGATCCTCACGAGTCAACGTCACGATGGCGGGCATGAAAAGAAGATCGCCAGCCACGAAGGACGCGCCTCCGTGGCCGGCGATTGCATTACCGCAATTCACAAATCCAACATCGCGTTACGTGTTACGGAGAAACCACCGGCGTTGCGAACACGACGTAAGCTACTTGCTCGGTGATGTGGTTTCGTTCCGTGTCTCCGATCTGATCCTCGTCGATCGAGAGGAAGAAACTCGTGCTGGTGGCCAACGTCGCACCGTGCGTCTGGGCCCAACCACCGTTTCCGCCGTCCATCGCAGCCTGAGTCGTGACAGCGATCTGCGGGGCGGAAGCGAACGCAGTGTTGAAGGTGTAGGTGATCGGTGCTCCGTTGGTAACGCCCAGAACGGTGTCCGCGCCCAACGCGGCTTCAAACTCCACGCCGGCGATGAAGCCGTGTCCGGCCTCAAACACAATGAAACCGACGGTCTCATCAGCCCGCGCGACGATCGTATCCTCACAGACTGTCTTGCCGGTCCGTAGTGATGTAGCGCTTGGCGGTGCGGTACGACTAGTGCCCTGATCCCAGAAGACGGACCAGTTGGCGTCGTTCTCCGTCATGACTTGCCCGAGCACAACCGGGTTGGTGTAGGTTTGCCCATAAGTTTGGGCCTCCGCCACCCAACTGTTGTTCTGATCGGTTACTGTCGAAAGGTACGTCTGGGCTTCGATGGCGACGCCGTCGATCGTCCAGATTCCCTCTTCAACGACGAGGTAACTGACGTTCTCGCTGACGATTGCACCACCCGACGGGTTCTGCAAGCGAACGTCGAAGCTGGACGTGGTGACGTTGCTCACACGCGTAACCACCGGCGTGGTGTTGTTGCTGTATTGAACCGAGCACACCACAACCGGGCTGACGTACGCGTTCGTGAGCGACACCGTGACAATCCCACTGCCGACCGTGACCGACCCCGACTCAAGTTTTGCAATCGGCCCGGTGATGCAGGTGTTGCCCACTTCGTCGCAGCTTTGGCCGGGGCATGGATCGGCCCCCGCCTGACAGTCGAGCAGAGCGTCGCAGGTTTCCGCGCCGTTGCAAAACAGCCCGTCGTCGCAGTTGACGTTGTTGGGCGTGCTGGAACACGAATTCAGAGCTTCGTCACACGTATCGTCCGTACACGCGACGCCATCGTTGCACGGTGAGACTCCGGACTGGCAGTCCAGAACCGCATCGCACGTTTCGGTCCCGTTGCAGAACAATCCGTCATCGCAATTCGCATTGTTGACCACATTGTCGCACGAGTTGGTGGCTTCGTTGCACGAATCGTCAGTACACGCAACGCCGTCGTTGCAATTAACGGCGGTACCTGCCTGGCAATCGAGCACAGGATCGCAGCTTTCCGTCCCATTGCAGAACAGTCCGTCGTCGCAGTTGGCATTGCTGGCGACATTGTCACACGAGTTCGTGCCCTCGTTGCACGAGTCGTTGGTGCACGCAACGCCGTCGTCACAGTTAACAGCCGTCCCAGCCTGGCAATCGAGCACCGCGTCACACGTTTCCGCTCCATTGCAGAACAGCCCGTCGTCGCAATTGGCATTGTTGGCCACGTTGTCGCAGGACGCCGTTCCTTCGTTGCACGTGTCAACCGTGCACGCCACGCCGTCATTGCAATTGACCGCCGTGCCCGCGACGCAAGTCCCCGCGACGCAATCCTCGACGCCATTGCAGAACAGCCCGTCGTCGCAGTCAGCGGGTATCGTACACTGGGGTGCGGCGGGGAAGACCACCGCGCCAGCGAAGACCAAGTAACCCACCTGTTCAGTCGTGTGCCAACGCTCGGTATCCCCAATCTGGTCCTCGTCGATCGAGACGAACAGTTGGGTTGCGCTCGCGCCGGTCGCGCCGTGGATGTAGGCCCATCCACCGTTGTTACCGTCGACAGCAGCCATATTCGCAATCCGCACTTGCGGCGCGGCAGCGAACGCAGTGTTGAACGTATACGCGTAAGGCGGAGCGTTGTCGATGCCCTGCACTGTGTCAGTTCCTAGCGAGGCTTCGAATTCCACACCGCCAATCGTACCATGGCCGGACTCGATGACTATGAACCCGACGGTCTCGTCAACGCGCGCAATGATCGTATCCTCGCAAACGGTCTTGCCTGTGACGATGGTGGTAGCGGATGGGGGATTCCCAACAGCGCTGCCCTTGTTCCAGAATACCGTCCAGTCAGGATCGTTGTCGCTCATGACCTGGCCGAGAACAACAGGGCTGGTAAACGCCTGGCCATACGCCTGTGCTTGGCCGATCCATGTCGAGGGCGCGTCATCAGTCACCGTGGAGAGGTAGGTCTGAGCGTCGATGTTAACGCCGTCAATCGTCCACGAACCTTCCTCGACGACGATCCAGTTGACGGTCTCACTCACAACCGCGCTGCCGGAAGGATTCTGCAAGCGTACATCAAAGCTGCTCGATGTTACGTTCGTCACACGTGTGACCACCGGCGATGTGTTGTTCACGTATTGGATCGTGCACGCGACGACCGCGCTGACGTAATTGTTCGTCAGGTTCACCGTCACGTTGGCTCCACCGACCGTCACCGTGCCGGCTTCAAGCTGCGCAACCGGGCCAGCCGTGCAAGTGTTGGTCGCTTCGTCACAGCCCTGCCCCGGACACGGGTCGCCTCCGGCTTGACAGTCGACCAACGCGTCGCACGTTTCAGCCCCATTGCAGAACAGGCCATCATCGCAGTTGGCGTCGTTCGGCGTATTGTCGCACACGTCCGTTATTGTATTGCACGTGTCATCCGTGCAGGCAACACCGTCGTCACACGTCGGCGGCGTGCCGGCCTGACAATCAAGCGTAGCGTGGCAGGTTTCGGACCCGTTGCAGAACACGCCGTCGTCACACAGCCCGTTGCTGGGAACGTTGTCGCACGAATTCGTTCCTTCGTTGCACGAATCCGTCGTACATCCCACGCCATCGTCACAATTCACTGCCACACCGGCTTGGCAATCCAGAACGGCGTCGCACGTCTCAGCCCCGTCGCAGAACAAGCCATTGTCGCAGGCGGCGTCGCTGGGGGCGTTGTCACACGAGTTCGTTCCTTCGTTGCACGAGTCCGTTGTGCAGACCACGCCGTCGTTGCAGTTGACAGTCGTTCCGGACTGGCAAGCCCCGGCGACGCAGGTTTCCGCACCATTGCAGAACACACCGTCGTCGCAATCGGCATCGATGTTGCAGTCGAAACACGTGTTGGTGGCTTCGTCACAAAGTTGCCCCGGACAAGGATTGCTGCCAGCCTGACAGTCCAGTCCCGCGTCGCAGGTTTCCGCGCCATTGCAGAATAGCCCGTCGTCGCAATTCGCGTTGTTCGTAGCATTGTCGCACGAATTGGTTGTCTCGTTGCACGAGTCGTCAGTACAGCCGACGCCGTCATCGCAGTTGACCGCCGTTCCCGCTTGACAATCGAGAACAGGGTCGCACGTTTCACTGCCGTTGCAGAACACGCCGTCGTCGCATAGCCCGTTGCTCGGGACGTTGTCGCAGGAGTTCGTCCCTTCGTTGCATGAGTCGGTCGTGCAAGTCACTCCGTCGTTGCAGTTGACCGCGACACCAGCCTGACAATCGAGGATGGGGTCGCACGTCTCCGTGCCGTTGCAAAACAGCCCGTCATCGCAGGCGGCGTCGCTGGGAATGTTGTCACATGCTGCAGCCGCTTCGTTGCACGAATCCGTCGTGCAGGTCACTCCGTCGTCGCAATTGACCGCGGTTCCCGGCTGGCATGTACCGGCGACGCAAGTTTCCGCACCGTTGCAGAACACACCGTCATCACAGTCAGGATTGATGCTGCACCCGGGCGGCGCTACAAGCTGGAGCGAGTTGATCGCGTCAATGCGACCCCAACCATACCCCCGGTCAAAACCCGCCGGTCCCAGATCGATGGCACCATCTCGGATGATCTGGCGAACTTCCGTCGGTGTGAGCGTGGGGTCGGCGCTGAGGATCAGGGCGGCTAGCCCAGCCACGTGCGGTGTCGCCTGACTCGTGCCGCACACAGCGGACACCGACGTCCCGCCTGGCGCGTTGTCGGCGGAGGTAAGTTCGCATCCGGGCGCGGTCACGTCGAGCATATCACTTTGATCGCTGAAGCAAACCAGCGAGTCCGCCGCCGGCCCGTTGTCCGTACACGTGCTCGTACAGAACGAATTCAGGCACCAGGTGAATCCGTTTTGGTTGGGGAACTCACAATTCGGGAAATTGTCATCGTACACCGCACCCACTGCGATCACTTTAGAACCACACGCGGGCGTTCCCATTGCATTGGAGAATCCATCATTGCCGGCGGCTGCGACCACGACGACGCCGTTGTTGACGGCGTTGTTCGCAGCGGCCGCTGCGCTGTCGCTGTCGCACGCCGTCGTGAACTGTCCGGCACCGAGGCTCATGTTGATCACATCCGCGCGTCCGCCGCTGGCTGTTTGATCGGCACAGTAGTCGATTCCGGCGATCACGTTTGAAAAACTGCCGCTACCGTTTTGATCGAGCACCTTAACGCCGATCAATGTTGCGTTCGGAGCGACACCCTGAAGAGGGGACGAAACGGTACAGCGAGTGACCGAAATGCCGGTACCGCCCAACGCGATGCCCGCGACATTCGAGCCATGGCCATTGTCGTCTTCGGGATTGTTGTCGTTGTTGACGAAATCGCGCCCCGCAGCCGTATCGATCCTGCTGGAGAACATGATGTGGTCGGAATCGATTCCGGTGTCGATGATGCACACTCGCACGCCCGTGCCGTCTGCAGAAAGACCGGCTCCGGTGATCTGGCTCTGAAGGGCACGAATCATCGGCGTGCTCACGGTGAGCGATGCGTGCATCAGGCGATCCTCTTCAACCATCTCGACGCCTGGCATCACTTTCAACACCGCGATGCGAGAAGCTGGAACGTTACGCAGGTTGATGACGTTCGGCAGAACGCTCTTGTATTCATATTGAACAAATCCCCCGACGTTGCCCGCCCAGGCTTTGACGTCCCGGCGGCGGGCGGCGGCAATGGCTCTGCTCCTCGAAAGCGCCGGGTCTCGCAGGTGAACGAGAACGCTGACGAGCTTTTGACGGGGCGGAGCGTTTCGCATATCGGTGTTCCGATCGGCTATGCCAACTAGACTCCTGCCGGCCGATGGTGACGATGCGAGCATCGGCAGCTTAGAGCCAAGGTCGGTCAGCATTTGACCTGTTACCGAGGGATTGACCCCTTCCGGGCCACCTTCCGACCGCGCGTCGGTCACAATCAGGGATATCAGTCCCAACCCCAGACACAATGAGACGTTACGAACAACCCGTCGTGTTCTTCCCATTACCTGCTCCTTTTGAGATTACCCAAGACTTGATTCAGTCTGTACTTCGCTTCGCACGGGCGCGCGTCTCCATTTGAATGCGCCGGACCAAGGGCCGGCCGCGCGCCAGTGGATGGGATGTTTCCAGGAGTGTGTTGCGAGTTAGAGTGTTCGGAGGGATGGAACGATGCTGGCGGCACAGCGGGGCGACGTTTGTCGGCCGACACGCCAACGGCAAACCGAGCATCGACTTCGTCACGAACAGCGAATGGGCCGTGAACCGAAACCGCCAAGTGGGCCGCGGCAAGTGGCCGCGGCGCTCTCTGCTCCGGCAAACGCCGCACTAGCGTCAGATCGCTGTCCAAAGCGACCCCAGCCATGGCGGTCGCAGTCCCTCTTATTGGGCACTTTTCCCCGACGACCATTATTGCTTGATCCTAGGTACAGAAGCCTCGAGTCCGCCTCTCCGTACAATGGCAGCTGGCTCGTGATAGTTCTTTCGCTCTGCAGCTCCGACCCGACCGCGCGCACAGCACCCCGCCGCCCTCGGTGGAGCAACTGAACACCGCGCGTTCTACGGAACACGCAAGTGCACCGTCTAGCCTATTCGAACGTCCGTGGTCTCCGTACCATCGCGCGCGGGCACACCGCCGGGTGTGCTCCGTTGATATGATGGTTAACCTGCTCACCAGAGCGATGACCACGCGGTGCGAGCAGAAACCGAGCCTAGCGGTGCTTGCCGATAAAATCAATAAAAAAACGTGGTTCCTGAAAATGTAAACACAGACAAGGCCGATGCGTCGGGCGGGGGGCTATGCTCGCACGCTGTTGCAGCAAGCTGGGCATGCAACACATCGGCCTATGCGAGAACATGCCCGCAGTTCGCGACTGCTCCGTGAACCTCGTATTCACATGCTCGACGCACGCACGAGCGCGTCCGCACCTAGGCTGGCGGATTCAAGATCGACGCGACTCAGGTCGAGTATGGTGACGCGGCGCTGCCGCGCGCCGTACTGGAATGCCCTCAGTCTGTTTGTTCGATCTTCATTGTGTCTTTGATGTGCTTCGCGGGATCCTTCACGACTGAATCATATTCAGATCGGTGTATTCGCCCCGATTCAAAGTCGATCTTAACGTCTTGAATGAACTTTTGGACGTCAGGGTTCTGGTCGCAGAGTTTATTAAGTGTTTCCCAGTCGAGAAGGTCGCGTCGTCTAGCGGGGAAAAGTACTGTCGACGAATTGAAATCTGAAAGGCGAAGATGGATGACACCGATGCCGAACGATTCGGACAGGCGTCCAAGTTCGGCCAGGAGATCATCGTCCTGTTGATCTCCGCAGCAACCAGGTATCCCTCGTGCGCCCAGGAGGAGTTCGATACGGCTTGAAAGAAGGATTCCCTGTAGTTGCCCCTGCCCACGGACTTCTTCAACTCGAAGGAGAAGAGGCGGATGGAGTTATTGTCCAGAAGTTGATTGAACTCAATGACAACCGGATTCCAGTCTTCAAGGGGTAGATAAACCCCAACGATGTCGGGGTGAAGCCACTCATTGTACCCTTTGCGTCGTGAACTCTCGTGGAAGATGGTCTTGGTGAAGACACTGCGTCCGCGCGAAAATGTCGGGTTCGCATAGACGTAATACGTCAGCAGGGGATGGAGGTCGCGCTCGTGGTAGGGTGTCTCAGGCGCCGGTCGCTTCGTCTCGTCAATCTCGATCTTCCTCAGTCGCTCCTCGGATAGTTCGGATTCTCGGCTCTTCAGGAAGAACAGCGTAGGGCGTTTACCGACCTTAATGAAGCGGGACTCTGCATTGTCCCGCACATCAACGTACAATTGAGCCCCCATAGTCTGCCATGGTGTCTTACCCTTTGTTGTCACCTTGGTTGTCAGGCCTTTGGCTTGAGCTTCCTCCCAACACCGCTCGTAAGTCAGAGGACCGGAGGCCGAGTTGAGCACTTCTGCCGCAAGATCAAGGAATGAGTAAGCCATGCTCACCACCGCGTGTTCGCTTCATTGGCGAACGTAGCGTAACCGTCTGGTTCGCGGCGTCAACAACGAGACAATCGCGAGCCCAAGCGCTCCTTGCGATTCGATCTTCGTTCGCCCGTAAGGGGACGAGCATCCATACCGGATGATGTCGAGTATCTCCCCAAGTGGCAGATCGGACT
>CAYQFV010000036.1:0-27114 GCA_964416845.1 uncultured Phycisphaeraceae bacterium
TGCGATCGGCGCGTTGCTGAACTCGACCCAATGCTCCACTGCACAGGCACGATCCATCGAGGTTTCCGTGAGGAGCGAGGTTCTCACGACTCAAGAGGACGTGGAGTTGCCAGCAACCGCTTTTGGCCATGCGATCGGCGAAACGCTCCGCGATTCGGATTTCTATCCGGTTGGAGTCTTGGAACTCCCTGACATTCGTAGTGCTCCGGAGAGGAGTGTTTGAACTCGATGACGTCGGCATGTCAGTCGTAGTGCCGGTCTGCATCACTTGGTCTCGGGTGAGAGGCCTGCCCTCGGATTATCGGCCCCCGGGGGACACAAGCACGTCACGCTGAAAAACGTTTTGGAATCTGACGGAAGGGTGCGTTCTGTTCACGCATCCAATTCTATGTGAGTTTCGGGGTTCGTTCTGGCTTATGACGTCATATTCACAGCGTGGATCGCACGACCATGTGGACTGGGATCATCGCCATCATCGCATTCTACCTCGGCCTCTTTCTGGCGTCGTTGTTGGCGTGCGCCAAGGCGGCGGACACGGAATTGGAGACGATCCGAAGGACGGCGTTCTGCCCGGACGATCGGCGATGGGAAGCAACGGTGGGGTCGGCAGACTGGCTCGTCATAGGTGCGAGACGTTCGCCTGATGACACTACGGGTAACACCGCAACGTGCCCCGGTTGTTTGCCGGTGGTACCTAACGACCGGAGGGCCAAAGCAACATGATCGTGCTATTCATCAAGAGTCTGAAGCATCGGTGGTTTGAGATCGTTCTCACCTCCGTGGTCGTGGCAGCGGTCATCGCCACACTCACCACACAGCGAGCCTTGTCGTCATCCACTGAAAAGCAGGTGCACACGCTCGCACACAAGCTGGGCAAGAACATGCTTGTCGTGCCGAAGACGATGAATCTGTCCAGCTTCTATGCGATGGAGTACGGGGACGCGTCCATGCCGGACTCGTACCCGGACCGGATTTTCAACTCCGAGTTACGCACCCCCATCAGCCTGGTCCAATCCCGTCTCTACGGCAACGTTGAGCCCAAAGGCGTCCCGCTCGTACTCGTCGGGGAGGAGACCCGGCGGCGTGGGCGGGTGAATGATTCCGTTTCGTCTGACTGGGTGACCATGGGAGCCACCGCGTCGCAAAAGCTGGCTGTGAAAGCTTCGGACGAGGTGAATGTCAACGGGTTCCAACTGACCGTTTCGGGCGTGACCGAGAGGCCGCCCGACGGTCTTGACGTCGGCGTTTTCGGCACTCTTGACTTGGCGCAAGACGTCTTGGAGAAGCCGGAGAAGATCAACGCCATGCGCCTCGCCGGCTGCTGGTGCCGGCTGGACGTTCCGAAGTTGGGTATGCAGGTGGAGAAAACGCTGCCCGGTTCCCGAGCGGTGACGATCGCCGGCATGCTGAAAGCACAGAAGGGCACGGTCGCGACTGCGAAGCGATACTCCAAGGTCGCGGTCGCCATCACGGTTGCCCTGATCGGCGTCATTGTCGTCGGGCTCATCGCATCGCAGGTGAAGCGACAGATCCGACAAATCGGGCTGCTTCTCGCAACAGGCTCCCCACCTTGGTTCGTCGTACTATTGTTCACCAGCAAAGCGGCCATTATTGGCTTGCTCGGTGGTTTGGGAGGCTACCTGCTCGGCTTCCCGCTGACAAACGACGTAGCCGCGAGACTGATCGGGGTCGGGCTTCCGGTTCCGAGCGGGCTGCTGTGGCCGACGGTAGCGCTCGCAATCTCCGTCAGCATCGTGGCCGCTGTTATTCCGGCAATCTGGGCGGCACGCCTCGATCCCACGAGGGTGCTCAGGGAGGTCTGATATGATTCAAGTCGAACGTGTATCGAAGCTGTTTCCTGGTAAAAGCGGTTCACCCGTCATCGCCCTCAATGACATCTCCTTGAACGTTTCCCCGGGCGAGTTCGTCATGATCGTCGGGCCAAGCGGCAGCGGGAAGAGCACGCTCTTGTTCACCATCGGCGGCATGCAGCATCCGACTGAAGGGAGGGTGGTCTTCGCGGACACCGACATCTACAGCCTCGGTTCCACCAAGCGGGCTGCTATTCGGCGAACACGCATTGGATTCGTCTTCCAGACGTTCAATCTCGTGCCATACCTGACCTGCCTTGACAATGTCATCGTTCCTGCCGTGCTGGCAGGAAAATCTAGAGGTCGAAGCCTTCGACGTGGCAAGAACCTTCTCGAGCGGATCGGACTTTCGGAGCGGTTGAAACACCGGCCGTCAGAGCTCAGCGTTGGCGAGCGACAGCGGGTCGCGCTGTGTAGAAGCCTGATCAATGAGCCTGACGTCATTCTTGCCGACGAGCCGACCGGCAACCTCGACGAAGCGATGACCGGTGAGGTCATGGACATACTCAAGAGCCTGAACGCGGAAGGCCAGACGATTCTGATGGCCACGCACGATCCGCGCCTTGCTGAGCAAGGAACTCGGCTGATCGGGCTGGAGGACGGTTCCGTCGTGCGGGACGAGCGGTTCGTTTTTGAGGCCGTCCTGTCATGACCGCGTCCATGTGGTTGTCTCTTCAGGAGCTTACGAAACGGCGATTGGGGACCGCGATCGCCGCCGGCATCATCGCGTTGGCTGTCGCGTTTTCCGCTGGGCTGGAACTCGTCGCACGGGCTCGCGAGGCTGCGGTGGCTGCGGACCTGGATCAGATCGGCCCTGCGATTCGTATCATCCCGCAGGGCAAGACGGCGAGAGACTTGGCCCGCTTTGACCTGCAATCCGCACCGTTCCACACGACAGACGTTCGTCGCCTGCGACGCGAACTGCGGTCGTCGGTCTCCTCGATCGAGGGGCGGCTGTCACTGAAAGTCCCCTTCCGCAACGGGCTGATCCCCGTCGTCGGTGTCATGCCGGAGACTGTGATCGCACCGTTCGACGACTTCCGGAACCTGACCGAAGACAAAGTTCTGATCGGTGCCGAGCTCGCCTTGAATCTCGGTGTCTCGAAGGACCAAACGCTCACGCTACAAGGCCGATCCTTCAAGATTCTCGCCATTCTGCCACAGACCGCCAGTGAAGACGACACTGCTGCGTTCGTCCACTTGCGGCAGCTTCAACGAATGTTCAGCCTTCCCGACCGGTTCAACGAAATGCGCATCTTCCCTGCTTCGGGTGCTGACGTGAGCGCCCTTGCTGCTTCGATCTCCGCGGGTCACCCTGAACTGACGGCGATCAACACGCAGCGTGGTGAGGAGGCGGAACGCTCGATGAATACGATGCTGCGCGACCACCGTCGCGTGCTGTACTTCGTGACCGGGGCGGTGATCGCCGTCAGCGTGTTGATATGGTCGTATCTCAACGGAAGCGAACGTCGCGTGGAGCTTGCGACACTGGTTGCCGTCGGCGGATCGGCGTGGACGGTGGTCTCGATGATCCTGACCCGCGGTGCTTTGCTCGGAGTCTTCGGCGCGGTGTTGGGCTTCCTGGTGGGGCTTGCGATCAGCTTCGGTCAGGACGTCGAGTCGACGCTTCGGGTCCTGCCGGCCCTTGACCTCGCCTGGATCGTCGTTGTGGCGAGCACGCTGTTGTCCGCCGCCGGTGCGCTCCCCGCTGCTGGGCTCGTTGCGGTTCAGGACCCAGTAAAGGTCCTGCAAGACGCCTAACCGGCGAGAATGCCGAAAAGTTTTTCCATCGCCCGGAAGAAACTCAGGCCTTGCCGCATCTAATTGGTGAGACTGGTCGTGGCTGAAGGCTCTACTCATTGCGAGTCGGGTGACGCGGCTGGCGGTTCGGGCCCGACCGCACGCGCAGAAGATTGTGAAGATCGGCTGCCGCCTCGTGCGGTTCAAACTCATTCAGGAGATTGTGAACATGAAAAGCATTGTGAAGGTAGTGATGTTGTCTGGTGCGGTGATTTTTGGATTGGGTGCGAGTTCGGCGTTGGCGCAGCATGATCACGGCAGCCACAAGCATGGTGAAAAAGCGGGACACTCGCACAAGATGGCGGAGGCACATGGTGGCGCGGTCACGATGTCGAAAGAATTTCACGTTGAGACGGTGTTCATGCCGGATGAGGTCCGCCTATACCTTTACGACGACGACCAGAATCCAATGCACGTGAAGCATTGGAAGAGCGGCCTGGTGGAAGCGACGGGCGTGGTGAACTACCGTGACAGCGGGCGCGGCACGACGACACTGACGTTTGCTCGGGGCGCGCCGGGCGGTTACGCCTGCCCGATGCATGCCGATCAGAAATCGAACAAGCCGGGAAAATGCCCCAAGTGCAGTATGAAGATGGCGAAGCAAGATATTCCGGATGGCACGATGTGGTCATGCCCGATGCATCCCGACGAGAACGGCAAAGCACCCGGCAAGTGCGGCGACTGCGGTATGAAATACGCGCCGCAGGACTATCTCGTCGCCAAGGCAGATCTCTCAGGCCTGAAGGCGGGCGATGCGAAAGTCACCTTCAATTTGAAGAATCTCCCCAGCAAGGGCGAGAAAACGCTCCGGTTCACGGAGAAATTCGCTCCTGCCAAAATGCAAATGCACGGAGAGCACGACGAGGGCGGTGGTGATGGCCACGCTGATCATGACCACGGTGGTGGCGACGGCCACGGCGATCACGATCATTGATGGTCGCCCCGACACAGTAGTCGTTTGATCTAACTCGTGCCGTTGGGATAGACAGCTTCACATCGCACGCCGCACCGGCGTGCGGTGTACGTCGGGGATTGTGTCTGATGAACGGGTCGGAACCGTCCAGAAGAAGATTTCTTGGTCGCGTTGTGGTGGCCTTGAACGCCCTGGTTGCAATGGCGGTTGCCACCCCGGCCGTCGGTTACTTGCTGTCACCGTTGCTCAGGCAGCGATCCAGCCGGTGGGTCGCGATCGGTGGAGCGTCGAAGTTCGTCGCCGATACGCCGCAACGGGTCACTTACGAATACGAGGATGAGGGTGGCTACAACGTCGAGCAGACTCGTCACGTCGCCTTCGTAGGACATAGCGAGGGCGAACTGATCGTTCTTTCGCCGGTGTGTACGCACATGGGCTGCAACGTCTCCTTCAATGAGGCATCGGGGCTGTTCGAGTGTCCTTGCCACGGAGGTAAGTACGATGCCTCCGGCCGGGTGGTGGATGGACCACCGCCCAAACCGCTGCGAAGATTTCAGACGCGCGTGCGCGACGGAAGCCTGGAGATTCAAATCACGTGAGCGGCGATCGCGACTTGACCACCGACGCTGGGACAGAGACGGCCTCGTTCCGACGATGGTTGCGGCTCCCGAGTGTCGTACGCGACCTGTTCGACGAACGGTTACCCGAGGGAGTCGGGTGGGCACATGTCTTCGGGTCGACTTTGCTGGTCCTGATCGCGGTGCAGGTTGTGACCGGCGTGCTGCTCTCCCTGAACTACGCAGCGTCGACGTCGACGGCATGGGAGAGCGTTCGTTTCATTCAGGACCGCGTCGTCTTCGGAGCGTTCATCCGCGGCGTTCATCACTGGGCTGCGTCGGCGTCGATCGTCGTGGCTGCCCTACATCTCACCAGGGTGTTCCTGTTCGCCGCTTACCGATCGCCGAGACGATGGACCTGGGTCGTCGGCGTGCTGCTTCTGTTCGTGCTCCTGGGGTTTGGCCTGACCGGCTACCTGCTTCCCTGGGATCTGAAAGCTTACTTCGGCACGCAGGTGGCTACCGAGATCCCCGGATCCCTGCCCGTCATCGGGCCGTACCTCGTGCAGATCATCCGCGGCAGCACCAACGTCGGTCCCTTCACGCTCACCCGCTTCTACTCGGTTCATGTTATCCTTCTGCCCGCTGCGATGGCCATATTGCTCGCCGTCCATCTCTACCTCGTAAGACGTCACGGCATCACACCACCGTGGATCCGGAATGGTGAGGCTGGGCGACTTGGGCGTTCTTTCTTTCCGTTTCAAGCGGCGAAAGATACGGTGGCGATCGTCATAGCGTTGGTGGCGGTGTTCGCGGTGGCCTGTTGGATCGGCGCTCCTCTGGAGGCCAAGGCGGATCCGACCAATTCGTCGTACGTCCCGCGTCCGGACTGGTACTTCCTAGGTCTTCAGCACCTGCTTCGTATCTTCCAAGGAAGGTGGCAGATTCTGGGCACGGCGGTGATTCCCGGCGTTTCCGCCCTGCTACTGCTCACTTGGCCGTGGCTGGACCGCAATCGCGAGCGCCGGCTTCGATCGCGACCGATGGCTTTGACGCTCGGGGTGGTATGCCCGGTCGTGGTGCTGGGAATGACGTTCGCGGGCTACGCGGCCGTTCGGGAAGAAGTGCGCCGGATGGCCGACATCCAGTCCGTCCCCTCGGCGCCCGTACACAAGCCGGTGGACATCGTTCCGACTAGCTCTGCCGATCTAGTGCGCGATGGTGAACAGCTCTACGTCGCGATGAGGTGTGATTCGTGTCACGGTCCGGACCGGGACGAGGTGTTCCCCGGCCTGCCCCCGGACCTGAGCTACGCAGGCAGTAAGCTACGAGAGGATTGGATGGGGAACTATTTCCTGAATCCGCATCCGATCCGCTACCAGTCGGACGGGGTTCGCCCACTTTTGAGAATGCCGGATTTTCGCGTGTCAGCCGGCGAATCGCGTGCCTTGGCAGCGTATCTGTCGACGCGGACTGAAGCAGACCGTTTTGGCCCGGCCGATACCGAACCTGAATCTGCCCCGACCCAGATAGCGGAGGGAAAGCTGCTGTTCGCCAATTACCAATGCTTGGGGTGTCATGTGCTCGACTCGAACGGTAACCACATCGGTCCGGATCTCTCGCATGCCGGCTCGCGACTCAAAGTCGGATATCTTGACGTGTTTCTTCGGTCGCCCGAAGCCGTAATCCCCGGCACGTCGATGAAGAACTTCGAGCTTTGGGACGACGAGCGAGCCGCGCTGGTGGCGTTCCTGGCATCTCGGAAGTAATGGGGAAAGACAGATTGATCGGATGGAGCAGGCGTCTGGACTCGGCGGAACCGCAACCGTGGCTGAGGTTTGGTCACGCATGCATCACGAGGGCAGAACCATTCGAAACACGTTCACCGCGTCTGTGGGAATTCGAGACACTGTGTAGTGTGTAGAGAGATTATCTGCGTCATGCTTTTGTCAGAGTAGATCAATTGTCGTGTTTTTCGACGATTGCGGAAGAAAACGCGCAACTAGTGCATCCAACTAAAGGTAAGAGCCGGGATCGTAGTAAATGAGATCGAGGAATTGGGCTGGAGACCCGCACGAATGCCTATTTATGGAGTTCCTGTACCATGAAATATTTGACAAGGCAGCTTTTGTTTGGATCGGTGTTCGCCCTTGGGCTGGCATCAACGTCGGCAACAGCGCAGCACGACAGTCATGGCGACTATCCGTCCGCAAAAAAGATTGCGTCGTCGATGTCGGCCGCCAAATGTCCAGTGACGGGCGAACTGATCAATCTGGCTGTTAGCGTTGCCACTGACGGCGGCCCAGTGTTCTTCTGCTGCAAAAAGTGCGTCTCAAAGTATCGGGGCGATCCATCGAAGTATGCTGCGAAGGTCGCCGAGCAACGTAATGCTCTGGCTGACCGTCCCAAGGTCCAAGCGACCTGTCCGATCACCAAGGAGCCGGTCGACCAGAATGTCTTTGTCGAACGCGGTGCGAAGAAGGTGTACTTCTGCTGCAAGGGCTGCGTCAACAAGTACCGGAAGAACCCCGCGAAATACGACTCCGCGCTCGTGAACAGCTACACCTACCAAACCAAATGTCCGGTCACCGACGAGGAGATTGACCCGGCTGTCTTCACCACGATGGCCAACGGGATGAACATCTATTTCTGCTGCAAGGGCTGCGACAAAAAGTTCCTTAAGGATCCGCGGAAGTACACGCCGAATCTCGTAGCGCAGGGATTTACGGTGAATCGAAAAGAGATGGTGCACGGCGCGGGCAAGTAGCACGGGTTATGACCGTCGCTCGCATGACGACGACCGAATCGGTCACGATCGTTAGGGTTGCGATCATTTTGCCCCGCGTTCACCGGTCTTGCCGTAACATCCTGGTAGACCACCGTTGAATCCAGGACCGTGCCATGAGAGATGGCGGACTTGTTCACCGGAACACACCGAGACAGTCGTTCTAGCATTGGTTAGCGAAGCGATGACCGACACGGTCGTGACAAACAACTCCCCCACGACGCGGCTGCCAGGTCGCTGGGGAGGACCAACGACGGATGAGAGCGATCGGATGTCAGAATTTCTCGATGACAGCTTAACACCGACAGCCACTAGGGTTATGCTGCCCGCTGAAAACTCCGCGGCGCGGTGGAGTTCGGATGGGTTCCTATCGAAGTTCGAGCGGAGGCTTCTTGCTCCGCTCAAATGACTTGAGGCGCTGTAGGTGGGCATTGCGAGTTCCAAGAGGCGTGCTCGTGCGCTCAGGGACATGTTTCTGCGGGAGGCGACACCGACATGGATAGATGGCAGCTTCGTAACCATCGTGTAGTGATCAAGGCAGTGCTCGTCGCGATGCTCGTTGTCGTGGTTCAGGGCTGCGCGCTGTATCGAGATGGCACGCACGAAGTATCCGAGTATCTTGAGAACCGGACGTCAGCACGGGAGGATGATGCGAGCGCCTACGCCCGTCGGCCAGCCCCGGTAAGCAACAAGGGAACGCCGAACGATCTTCTCATCGAGGCGCAAGCGCCGACGCACAATCGCCTGCGCGATTACATCGTGCTTGCGTTGGATCGCAATCCGGACATCAAAGCCTTCGAAGAGACTGCTCGGTCGAAGGTGGAACGAATTCGTCAGGTCACCGCGTTGCCCGACCCGTTCTTGAATATGAAGATCATGCCCGAACCGGTTCGGACAGCCGAGGGGGACAACTTCTTCATCCTCGCGGTGTCGCAGAAGCTGCCCGTCCCGGAGAAGCTTGACCGTGCAGGACGGATTGCCTTTGAAGACACCCGCGTCGCATTGCAACAGCTAGAGGCTGTTCGGCTGCGCGTCATCGCGGACGTCAAGCGGGCGTATTTCCAGCTTTATATTGTCGATCGCAGCATCGGCGTTACGGAAGCCAACCAGGATCTGCTGCGTAGCCTCATCGACGTGGCGCGTTCGCAGCTCGCCGCCGGTCGCCGCGGGCAGGACGACGTCTTGCGTGCTCAGGTGGAGCTTTCGAACCTTGAAGCCGAGTTGATTACGCTGCGACAGCGGCGTATCACGCTCGTCGCCCGCCTCAACGAAATCCTTGACCGCGAACCGCTGACGGAAATCCCAACGCCCGACGAATTTGGCATTCGGGATATCGATTTCGCGGTCGACGATTTGATCGAAAAAGCGGTGGCTGCCAACCCGGACCTGAAGCGTCTCCAGCATCAGATTGAACGAGACCGGCAGGCCGTTGAACTCGCCAAGCTTGCGTATTGGCCGGACTTTGCCCTGGGGTTTGAATGGATCAAGATGGAATCTCGGGACGCGTTTCGTCCGCCGCCTAATCCAAGCACGGGCATGCGGCCCGTCACGTCGCGTATGAGTCAGGACGGCAGCGACAACTGGGCGATCACGTTCGGGTTCAGCCTGCCCATCTGGTATGACAAGATCGAGGGTGGGATCGAAGAAGCGATGCGTCGACTTGCGTCGTCGCGTGAGCAGTACCGGTCGACGGCGAACCGTGTTGAGTTCGCCGTGGAGGACGCACTGGAACGCGTTGAGTCTCAGCACGATCTCGCGCGTCTATTTAGGGACACGATCATCCCTCAAGCCGAGCAGACCTATCGCGTCTCGCAGGCTTCTTACACGGCAGGAACGAACGACTTTCTGTATGTCATTGACAACTGGCGAAAGTGGCTCGTTTTCACCATTCAGTATTACCGCTCGATGGGCGAGCTTGAACGTAGCGTCGCCGATCTGGAACAGGCCATCGGCTTGAGTTTGCCTGAAGTGGGAGGACCGTAATGTCACGACGTTTCCGAAAGAATACCCAACTGCGAATCATACAAGTCGATGGGCCTTTTACGTCGAGCGGCTCTTCTTCGTCGCGTAACCGGTCGATGCATCACCGCCCCGCCCGGGCGGCGGTGACGGGCGTGCTGGTTGTTGTCGCGCTGGCGGGCGGCGTGGCTGGGGGTTACACGCTGTCGCAACGACTCGGCGGTGGCGCGACGATGGGCGACATGGCGGCTGCTTCCGACTCGACGGCTGCGGAAGGCGAACAATGGTACACGTGCGGCATGCACCCCAACGTGCTCCAGAAGACTCCCGGCGATTGTCCGATCTGCCAAATGAAACTCACGCCGCTCAAGCAGGATACTGCCGATTCGGACGGTGATAGCGGCGCGTCGAAGGAGCGCAAGGTGCTGTACTGGCGGGCGCCAATGAACCCCGGATTCATCTCCAAGAAGCCGGGCAAAAGTCCGATGGGAATGGACCTCGTCCCGGTGTACGCGGATCAGGAGGAATCGGCCTCAGCGCATACGATTCGCATCGATCCGGTAACCGTTCAGAACATGGGTATTCGCACGGGTGTTGTGAAACGCGGGCCGCTGATCAAGACGATTCGCACCGTAGGGCGCGTCGATTACGATGAGCAACTCGTCACGTTCGTCGACACAAAATTCGAAGGCTGGATCGAAGGGCTGGACGTCGACGAGACAGGCCAGCGCGTGAACAAGGGGCAGAAGCTCTTCGGCGTTTATTCACCCGAGTTGTACGCGGCGCAGCAGGAGTATCTCTCCGCCATCAAGAACCTGCCACTCCTGGAAGCAAGCACGTTTGCGCCCGCGCGCGAGGAAGCCGTCAAACTGGTCGAAGCCGCTGTCACAAAACTCAATTATTTCGACGTCTCAGACGAACAGATCGAAGCACTTCGAGAATCCGGAAAAATCGAGAAGGCGCTGGCGATCCACTCGCCAGCCAGCGGAATCGTCACGGAAAAAATGATCCTCGACGGCATGTACGTCAAGCCCGGAATGCGCCTTTACACGATTGCTGACCTGTCCCGGGTCTGGGTGTACGTTGATATTTACGAGTATCAGCTTCCCTGGATTCGGGTCGGACAAAAGGCCGCGATGACTTTGCCTTACGTTCCGGGGGAGTCGTTCAACGGCAGAGTCGTCTATGTTTACCCGTATCTCGAGGAACGGACACGAGTCATCAAGGTCCGTCTTGAATTCGAGAATCGCGACATGGAACTCAAGCCTGGCATGTATGCCAACATTCGCCTGGAATCGAAGATAAAAGGCGATGCGATCCTGGTTCCCCGCGAGGCGTACATCGATTCGGGAACGCGGCAAGTCGCATTTGTCGACCTGGGCAACGGAAAGTTCGCGCCGCGTGATATTCAGGTCGGCGTCGAGGCGGAGGACGGAATGGTGGAAGTTCGGTCTGGTCTCGACGCGGGCGAGATTGTCGTCACCAGCGGCCAGTTCATGCTCGACGCGGAGAGCAAGCTGAAAGAAGCGGTCGCCAAGATGATGGAGGCGGAACGGGCCAAGACCACAAAACGCGCGCCGGCGCATGAAGGTCACATGGAAAGTGAGCCCGACCACGGCAAGATGGCAATGGGCAAAACCATGACCATGCCTCCGGATACGGCCTACGCTTGTCCGATGGAGGCCCACCCCGACGAGACCGATCCGGCGAATCAGGGGCCTTACTTTTCGGCGAAACCGGGCGAATGCCCGCGCTGCGGGATGGAGCTCAAACCGGTCGACGAGTTCCCCTGGACGAGCAAGTACAAACCCGGGGGTGCGCCTTCGACCGAAGCGGTTGCATCGTCCGACGAGGGTATCCCGGCGGATGCGAAGTACGCGTGCCCGATGGATCGGCATGCCGACGAAACTGATCCGGCCAGACAAGGTCCGTACTTCTCTGAGGCGCCCGGGAAGTGTCCGCGCTGCGGGATGAAGCTGAAACCGCTCGATGATCTCGAGTGGGTTCGCGTACGACGTGCTGCGGGGGGTGGCGATGTGGCCTACACCTGCCCGGACCACCCCAATGTTTTCTCCGAGACGGAAGGTGAATGCCCGCGTTGCGGCAAGCCACTCGAGCCGTTCAAGGTCATGTACACCTGTCCCGACCCCGAGCACGCTTCGGTGATCAGCACCAAACCAGGCAATTGTCCGGAGTGCGGGCGGGGGATGGCTGCGTATCGGGGCGTCTGGCTGGACGAGAGCATGGCGGAAGCGAACGTACCGCCGTCTCCGGGCCTCGCCGAAGAGGCGGCCTATCGATGTCCAATTCATCCGCTCGTTAATAGCGACAAGCCGGGACACTGCACGATCTGCGGGGCAGAACTCGAAACCACTTCACCTTCGGAGTCGAGCGAGCCCGATCACACTTCCATTCCGCTGGACGCGAAATACGCTTGCTCGATGAAGGAGTGTTGGTACTTCGCCGCCGAGTCTGGTGAGTGCCCGAAGTGTGGTATGCGCCTTAAGCCGATCGAGGATGTCGCATGGGCCCAGAAACTTCTCAACGAGCAGTCGAAACAGGCCGGCGCAACATACGTCTGCCCGATGCATCCGAATGAAGTACGTTCCGAAACACCGGGCTCGTGTCCCAAATGCGGCATGCTTCTTGTCAAGGAGTCAGCGATTAAGAAGCCGACAGCAGCCCAAGAGCACGTGGCAGTTCAAATCAATTACATCATGGAGCACTACTTGGAATTGCAACGTCTCCTCGCTTCGGATCGCTCCAAGGATCTGACGCTGCACGCGCTGGGTCTTGTTTCGGCATCTGAGACGCTCTCCAAGCACCTCGCCGATCCGAGCAACAACCTTCCGCCCGAATTGGCAGAGGCTGCCAAGCGACTACACACAGCCGCTCTGCAGATAACCGGCAACCTGGACGCCGATCGGGTGACGTTCGTCGATCTGAGCGCTGCGGTGAGCACGCTTGTGGAGTACGCGCGTCCGGATCAGACCCGGTGGCCAAAACTGTATTTGTATCACTGCCCGATGAGCAAGGGCGACTGGCTTCAAACCGGCAAAGAGAAAGCCAATCCCTACTACGGGTTCAAGATGCTCAAATGCGGCGAGTTGAAGGGGATCAAGTAGAACATCCAAACCATCGCAGCCGACGGTTCAACCTGTAGGCGGCGCGCTGCACAAGGAAAGCTAAATGATTGCCAAGATCATCGAATACTGCTGCCGCAACCGGATGCTCGTCATCTTGCTCACCGGCTTTATTGTGCTGGGAGGTATCTGGACGATCTTCAATATCCGGCTTGACGCCATACCCGATCTCTCCGACGTCCAAGTGATCGTCTTCACCGAGTACCCCGGGCAAGCGCCGCAGGTCGTCGAGGATCAGGTCACGTATCCGTTGACGACGGCGATGCTCGCCGTGCCCTACGCCAAGGTCGTGCGCGGATACTCCTTCTTCGGGTTCTCGTTCGTCTACATCATTTTCGAAGATGGCACGGACATGTATTGGGCGCGATCTCGCGTTTTGGAGTATCTCAACTACGTGGCCGGTCGCCTGCCGAAGGGCATTACGCCGCAGCTCGGTCCGGACGCGACCGGGGTGGGTTGGGCGTACGAATACTCGCTGCGTAACGGCTACTACTGCCCGCATCACGTCAACGGCATGTACCACGATCCGGATGCCCCGGACAAGTGGTATGGCAGGATTCAAGACGCGCCCGAGGAACGCCAAGACAAGCTCGAACGTGTTCGTATGTTCGAGCACGGCGGCATCTGCCCGTGGGACGGTGAGACGGAGTTGGTCCACGCCGAATACGATCTCTCCGAACTGCGTAGTTTTCAGGATTGGTATTTGCGGTACGAGTTGACGACCGTCGAGGGCGTGTCCGAGGTTGCCGGAATCGGCGGGTTCGTTCGTCAATATCAGGTCGTCGTCGACCCGGACCGCCTGCTCGCTTACAACATTTCGCTCAACACGGTCAAGATGGCCATCAAGATGTCCAACAACGAGGTGGGCGGCCGTGTGCTCGAGATGTCCGAGACAGAATACATGGTTCGCGGGCGCGGCTACCTCGCCTCTCTGACTGACAAACAAGTGAAAGACGCGCAGGAGAAGGGTATTCCGCTCAGCCGCGTACGATCCCGCCAAGGAATTGAAGACCTCAAGAAGACAGTCATTCGCGCGACGGCCACCGGGACACCGGTCTATTTGCGTGACATTGCCGACGTTCAACTCGGACCGGAGCTACGCAGGGGGATCGCCGAAGCGGAAGGCGAAGGCGAGGTCGTCGGCGGCATTGTGGTCATGCGGTTCGGCGAAAACGCCCTGAAGGTCATCCGCGAAACCAAGACGAAGCTCGACGAGCTCAAAGAGGGACTCCCGCCGGGCGTGGACATCGTGACGGAGTACGATCGGTCCGCGCTGATCGAGCGAGCCGTCGAAAACCTCAAGGAAAAGCTCATCGAGGAATTGGCCGTCGTCGCCCTGGTCTGCGCCGTCTTCCTGCTGCATCTGCCCAGCGCCTTCGTGGCGATCTTCGTGATTCCGACGGCCGTCCTCGCCAGCCTGATCATCATGCAGATGATGGGGCTGAATGCGAACATCATGAGCCTCGGGGGTATCGCGATCGCGATCGGTGCGATGGTCGACAGTTCGATCGTCATGGTGGAAAATGCGCACAAGCATTATGAGCGAGACCGAGGCAAAAAACCTCACCTCGAGATCATCATCGATGCTGCCACGGAAGTCGGGCCTACGCTGTTCTTCTCCATTCTGATCATCACGGTCAGCTTCATACCGATCTTTGTGCTCGGCGAACAGAGCGGCCGCTTATTCAAACCATTGGCATATACCAAGACCTTTGCAATGGGCGCTTCGGCATTCCTGGCCATCACCGTCGTGCCGGTCTTGATGATCTACTTCATCCGCGGGCGCATTCCCAACGAGCAGACAAACCCCATCAGTCGCATACTGCAACGGCTGTACGAGCCGTTCTTCTGGACTGCCATGAAGGGGAAGTATATCACGCTGTTGATCGCCGCAATGGCTGTGGCCACTGCGATCCTTCCCATGCAGGAGTACATTTTCGGCCGCCAAGTGATCGGCGACAAATTCCCGTTCCTCAAATTGTCCAGCCAGCTCGGCAGCGAGTTCATGCCGCCGCTCGACGAGGGCGACCTGCTGTACATGCCGACGACCGATCCGGGCATCAGCATTACGAAGGCTCGTGAACTGATCCAACAGACCGACGCGCTCATCGCGAGCTTCCCGGAAGTGCATCACGTGTTTGGTAAGATCGGCCGCGCCGAAACCGCCACCGATCCAGCCCCGCTGAGCATGATCGAGACGACCGTCATGCTCGAGCAGGACCGAAGCAAGTGGCGTACGCGGCACTTCGACCGGTGGTTTTCCTCTCTTCCCGAATGGCTAAAGCAATACAGCGGCCTTCACTACTTCTGGCCGGAAGAACGCTCCATCACCATTCCGGAGTTGACGTACGGATATGAGGACCGCGGCGAACACATCCCCGGCATGAACGAAGTCGTCGCATTCCCCGGTCTCACCAACGCGTGGACCATGCCGATCAAGACCCGAATCGACATGCTCTCCACGGGGATCAAGACGCCGGTGGGCATCAAGATCATGGGAGACGATTTGGCGATTCTCGGCGATGTGGCCGAGCGCATCGCGGCGGCCGTGCGCGTCATGGACGGTACGCTTAGCGCATATCCCGAAAAAACGGTCGGCGGGAACTACGTGGACTTCGATATCGACCGGGATGAAATCGCCCGCTATGGTCTGCGAATCGATGATGTGCAGGACGTGATCCTGTCGGCCATGGGCGGCATGAACATCACGTGGACTGTTGAGGGGTTGGAACGCTACCCGGTCAACCTTCGATACAAGCGAGAATTGCGTGACAACTTACCCGCACTGCGACGCACGCTGGTAGCCACCCCCTCTGGCGCCCAGGTTCCCCTTGCGCAGCTCGCCGACATTCGCGTCCACAAAGGGCCACCCAGCATCAAGAGTGAAAACGCCCGCAAGACCGCGTGGATCTACGTTGACCTCACGACCTTCGATGTGGGCGGGTGGGTCAATCGCGCGAAGGAGGTTGTCGCGAAGCAAGTTTCGCTCCCAGCAGGCTACAACATCGTTTGGTCCGGGCAGTACGAATACATCGAGGCGGCCAACAAACGCCTCGCAGTTGCCGTGCCGGCCGTGTTCGTTCTGATCGTCATGCTGCTCTACATCTCCCACAAGAGTTGGTTCGACACCTGCGTCGTTCTGCTGGCGGTTCCGTTCAGCCTGATCGGAGCGGTCTGGTTCATGCACTTCGCAGGCTACAACATGTCGCTGGCGGTCTGGGTGGGACTGATCGCACTTGCCGGCCTTGACGCGGAAACGGGCATGGTCATGTTGCTCTATCTACACAACAGCTATGACCGTCGTAAAGCCGAAGGCCGGATGAACAATCTCGCCGATCTCAAGGCCGCCATCCACGAAGGCGCCGTATTGCGTATCCGTCCCAAGACGATGACGGTTATGACCACCATGATGGGACTGGTTCCCATTATGATCGGCACTCAGACTGGCTCCGACGTGATGAAGCGATTGGCTGCCCCCATGTTCGGCGGCTTGTTGACCAGTTTTACAATGGAACTGTTGATCTATCCGGTCATCTTTCTGGTCGCCAAGCAGTTCGAGGTCTGGCGGGGTCAACGCCGCGATCGTCGAACGGGGAAACCCCCGGCGGGAAGCACCGCGTAATGACCGTCCTGCGAACAGCGAAGACGATAACTGAATGGGAATTGATGAACGATCGCCATCACCGATCGTTGCAGAGGTGACTAAATGAAAAGCAAGTATCGAACACTGATCTTTCTGGGTGCGGGTGTTGCGCTCGTCTTTCAGACGGGCTGCCTGAGGCCTTTCGATGTTCAGGTCATCGCACAAGGCCAGTTGATCTCGTTCATCAACGCCTTGATCAACACCGTCACCAGTGATGCCCTCCGCGGCGTGCTGGGCGGCTGACCGCAAACAGGCAGGCACAGAAGACGCGCCGTGAACGCGCGATAGGCCCTGAAGCGTTTGGGCGGCGGACGCGTACAGCGGGCGCCATGCACGCCCCAACCGTCCAAGTTGGGCTGTGCGCTATCGGGCGGTCAACCCAGGCTCGATATCAGCACCTTCGCGAAGATCGTGATGACGATGAGCGCGACGGGATAGGCAGCCGCGTAGCTGACCACTGGCACTTCCGAATCCGTTTTTGCAGTCACAACGCCAAGCCCCGGTGTGGACGTCATGCCGCCGCAAACGACACCGAGCGTTTGCAAGAGGTTCATACGGAAGACAAGACGGGCGAGCAGCGCCCCGACTACCAGCGGGACCGTGGCGGTGAGGCAGGCAGTCAGGCAGAGCGTTACTCCGTGTCCGCGCAGAACATCTTCCAACGCGATCCCGGCTGTGACGCCGGCGCTCGCCAGAAAGAACACTAGCCCTGCCTCAGTCATGAGCATGCGTGCCGCTGCGGGCAAGTGACCTTTCACGGGACCGACGCGTCCGAAATGGCCCACCAGCAGCCCAACGAACAATGGTCCGCCGGCTGCCCACAGTGAGAAACTGCTACCGCCAATGCTCATCTGTACGGTGCCCAGCACGACACCGGCGATGATGCCGACGCCCAGTGAAATCAGATCTGTTTCGTCGAAGGTTTTCGAACGATGCCCGGCGAACGATGCGAACGCCTCCAGATCTTCTCGTTCACCGACCACGTTCAACATGTCACCGTACTCGATCGCATCACTCAGTTTGGGGACGAACTCGACGTCGTGACGTATGATGCGCGAGACGGTCACGCCAAGCGTCGCACGCAGCCTCAGTTCGTTCAAAGTCTTGCCGACGATGTCGTGTGATGTGACGACGATGTGGGCGCTTTGGCCTTCTCTGTCGGTCAACAGGCCGGCCCGCTCGTCGCGTCGCCCGAGCAAGTCGACGATGGGTGGCAGGCGGAACTCTCGAGCGATCAGCAGTAGTCGCTGCCCCTCGGCAAGCACCAAATCTGCCGGCAAGGGGACCAGCCTGTTCTCCCTTAGAATGCGCGCGACTTGACAGTTCGACTCTCCGATCGTGGTGAGGTCCGAGAGCTTTCGGCCGATGACAGCAGGATTGCACACTTCCACAAGCACGCGGACGATGCGGCGGCCTCGGTCTTCCTGATTGCGCATTTCCTCGCCAAGAGCGGTCAGATTGACCCGAAGAATCCGAGGCCACAACTGCACGAACAATACGACGCTGACGACGCCGAATGGATAAGCGATTCCATACCCGACGGCTACCTGCGAGCCCGGCGGAAGGGACTCCATGGCCGCTGGATGCGAGTCCGGGCGTGCTCGTGAGTGCGCCAGCGAAAACGCCCGCAGACAGGTCGGCGGGAATGTCGAGTATTCGACTCATGCCCCACGTGACGCAGCCACCGATTCCAACGAGGACAACGGAAATCAATGCCAGCGATCGCCCGTCACGCTGGAGTACTCGGAAAAATCTCGGCCCGGCGCTAAGCCCGACGCAGTAGACGAAAACGGTCAGCCCCAAGGCGCCGATGCCGTCGGGAATCGCGTAACCGAAATGCCCCATCGCCAAGGCGGTGAAGATGACGCCGCTGGAACCCAATGACAGCCCCGCGATCCGGAATCGCCCCAAGAGCAATCCGAGCGTGATGACCAATACGAGGCAGAGCCGTCTGTTTCCGAGCAGAGTCGTGAGCATACCTTCAGCCACCGGGTCGCTGCGCCCAGACGACCACAACCAACCATCTCCAGTCCACCCACCCCTACTATCGGCGACGCCCCACGACGATTTGGGCAAGATCCCAAAAAACATCATCCTGAATGTCGACTGCGCCCACTTCTGTCACCGTTCAGTCTCCCCCCCCAAAAGTACGAAACCCCAAGCCCACGGACCAAGGAGGCAGAACGCGACCAATGCGCGCGAAGGCCGATTCAGGAGACCTGAACGGCGCGCAGTATGTCTATCACGGCTAGAAAGGAGCAAATGCTGCGAACATGGAACGCTGGACACGCCCCTCGCAGCCAAGTGACGGATGTCTCGGAAAGTCAGCCCGCGTCAATCACCCGGTACCTCAACGACGTGCAGCAATTGTGGCGGACGCGATCGCCGACGCAGCATGCACGCCTTCCAACACGTCCATTCGGACGTCCCCGCAGCCGTCAGCCAAACCACTGACCCACTCCACCCCGTCTCGACCGCGCCCGCGCGGGGCCAACTCCGCGGAGTCACTCCAGCTTCGACCTCCACGCCACGCAGATCATTCTGAAACCTATCTGATGCCTGCCTTCATCCCACGCTCTCCGGTCACCCGCTCGGCACGCCCTGCGTGAAAAAGCTCTCAGCTGACCACGGCAACCCCTCATCGCATCCAGCGGCGCATCCGAGGACGCGTTGAGCCTACGGACCGGGTGCGTCCTGACAGATGACCGTGTCATCCGGCGTTGTACTGTTCAGGTTATCAAAAATGATAGCTGACCAGTCGTCATGATCTAGCAGTATGTCACACGTGCTGTCGAAGCAGCTTGCGTCCGGGATTCCGCAAGGTGAGCTGACGGACACACTGCAGTTGATGTTACGATCTACAGAACTAAAGAACCCGCCACCGTCCCAATTGATCCGCACATTGCCGCACACGCCCTTGTTCTCGTTTAGATTGCGCTCGTCGAGAACAATCCGATTACCCGCAGAGTAGTCCATGAGGCCGTCGCCAGACGCGTCGCAATCCGGTCCATCGATTCCCGAGAACTGATACCGCGAGTTCACAATCGAATTATAGTTTGGCTTGAAATCCACGTCCACGTCGCCACCATGTCTTAGGCCCAGATTGTGCCCCAGTGTGTGCATAAACGTCCTCGATACGTCTGTCGTCGACTGGGGCGAGAACGGAAGTGTGACCATGAAATCGTGCCCGTTCACATCCGCAATGCCGGAACTGTTCGAGTCTGCACTCGTGTGGCGATGTGTGAAGATTGCGTAGTGGAAAATCCCCTTCCTCTCGGGGGCGAAGTTGGACGCCTTGAATCCCCCAATCAGGTTGAAAGCTATGACGGTCCACTCGCCCGGAATCTGGTTCCCGCCCGTAAAGAGCCCGCCCTGACCGTAATCTATGTGGAGCGCAATTCCGATCGAGCCGTCCACGTTCATCACCGGCGCGCTGGCGAACGCAGTGACGACTGCCGCCATGGAGGCGTCGCTCGGACGGTGACTGTGGCTGCCAATATCGATCGTATCATCCGTCCAATCTACTTCAACGAAGATGTCCTTGCGGAACGGATTGGCCCCCATAGCCGGAAGATCGAACCCGGCCAACGCACTGAACACCTCGGCGCCGTCAGGTATGCCGTCACCATCCGTATCGGCATTAAGTGGGTCGGTCCCTACGTGGCACGGAAGGTTCAAGACACCATCGTTGGTTTCTATGGCATCGATCAACCCGTCGCCATCTGAATCGACAAAACAACTCGTTCCGATTCCCAGAAAGGTTCCCCCGGCGTTCGTGCACTCACTGACCGTATCCACACCCATGCACGATCCATCACTGCCGCAGCAAGCCCCGATTCCGTTGTTGCAACAGGGGTCCACTCCGCTAAATGAGTCAAGTATGGCAAATAGGTCGAATAGGTCGATCGTCCCGTCCCCCCCACAAGGCGCTAGATCCGACTGTTCAAACGCACAGTTGGAAAAGTCACCGGCAAAGCCCTCAAGTATGCAGAACAGGTCGAACAGGTTGATCGTATCGTTACGATCCGCATCACCGTACGCAAAGGTGGCGTGCGAGCAAGTGTCCAACGCCTCGTCACATGCATCGACCGTACAAACATTCCGGTCATCACACGCAACAGTGTCCACTCTACAACCGACGGCTGTATCGCATATCTCCACGCCCGTACAGAACAGCCCGTCGTCGCAGAACACGTCATCCGGAATGTTGGTGCATGTCGTAGTTGGTTCGTCACATGTGTCCACAGTACACGCGATGCCGTCATCGCAAGCCGGGATCGCTGTCTGGCAGAAACTACCTACGCACGCTTCCGAGCCGTTGCAGAATACGCCATCGTCGCAATCGGAATCCACGAGACATTGAACGCAGATGCCGTTGCTCTCATCGCACACAGGCACGAAGGCGCTCGTACATGGATCCGTCGACGCTTGGCACCCAAGTATTGGATCGCACTGCTCCGCCCCGTTACAGAACACGCCGTCATCGCAATTCGCGTGGTTCGGCGTGTTGGCCACACACACGTTCGCAACATCGTCACAGATATCGTCCGTGCAAGGCACTCCGTCGTCGCAGGGCGCGGTGCCTGGCTGACAAATCGTCCCCAGGCAAGTCTCGACACCATTACAGAACAACCCGTCATCGCAGTCAGAGTCGACAAGACACGCCACACATTGGTCTGCAACATCGTCGCACACTGGGATAGCTGGATTGGTGCATGGATTCGTGCCGCCCTGGCAGTCAAGCACAGCGTCGCACGTCTCCGCCCCGTCGCAGAACAACCCGTCGTCACACAGAGTGTTATCGGGCGTACTTGTGCACGTATCGAGCACGTCATTGCACACATCTACAGTACAGGCAACGCCGTCGTCGCACGGCGGAATTCCTGCAACGCAAGCGTTGGTCAGCGTGTTACACGTTTCCGTTCCGTTGCAGAATAGTCCGTCATCGCAATCAGCGTTCACAAGGCACCCCACGCACGTCAGATTGGCTTCGTCGCAGACAGGTGCTTGGGGGGTCGGACAGGGGTTCGCGCCCGCCTGGCAGTCGGAAACCGGATTGCAAGTCTCCATACCTGTACAGAATACACCATCATCACAGAATACATCGTCCGGCGTGTTCGTGCACTGGTCCAACAGCTCGTCGCACACGTCCACAGTGCACGCCACACCATCGTTGCAGGGCGAGGTGGCGGCTTGGCAAACATTGTTCACACACGTCTCCAGCCCGTTGCAAAAGACGCCGTCCGTACAGTCGGCGGTCACCAGACATTCCACGCACACATCGGCCGCGTCGTCACATACCGGAAGAGCGGGATTGCTGCATGGAGCCGTGCCACTCTGGCAGTCCAGCGTTGCATCGCAGGTCTCAGCCCCGTTGCAAAACAGACCGTCGTCGCACAGCGTGTTGTCCGCTGTGTTCAGACATGACATCGCCACCTCGTTGCATCCATCTACGGTGCAGCCCACGCCATCGTCACATGGATCGGTACCGGGCACACATGTGTTCGTCGCCACGTCGCACGTCTCGACACCCGTACAGAACAGGGCGTCATCGCACTCACTGTCCACGAGGCACTCGACACACACGGCAGCGACTTCGTCGCAGACCGGCAGTGCCGGATCCGAACACGGCGCGACGCCTGGCTGACAATCCAGCGCAACGTCACACACTTCAACTCCCGTGCAGAACAGGCCGTCATCGCACAACGTGTCGTTCGTTAAGTGTATGCAGAGGTCGAATGCTTCAAGACAGGAGTCATCGGTGCAGAGCACGCCGTCATTGCAATCCACCGGCGCGCCAGCGATACAACCAAGCGTCGTGTCGCAGATTTCAATTCCGTTGCAGAATAGTGTATCAGCACAAAGGGCGTCGTTCGGAGTATTCACACAAAGATTCGTTGTCAAATCACACGAGTCCGCGGTGCAAGGAAACCCGTCGTCACAATCAGCGTTGCCTAGGCAGGCGACGCACACGTTGTTCGTTTCATCGCAAACCAAAGCCGCTGGGTTCGTGCACGGAGTCGTCCCCACTTGGCAGTCAAGAACCGGGTCACAGGTTTCCGCGCCGTCACAGAACAACCCGTTATCGCAATTGGCATTGTTGACCACATTCACCACGACGTTATTCACCTCGTCACACGAGTCATCAGTGCAAACGACACCGTCGTCGATCACAGGCGGAGACCCCGCCTGGCAGTCGAGCGTCGCGTCGCAGGTCTCAGCCCCGTTGCAGAACAGGCCATCGTCGCAGTTGGCGTCGTTAGCTGTGTGCACAACAACGTTGTTAGCCTCGTCGCACGAATCATCAGTACACGCCACACCGTCGTCGATCACAGGCGGACTCCCCGCCTGGCAATCCAGCGTCGCGTCGCACGTCTCAGGTCCGTTGCAGAACAGACCGTCGTCACAGTTGGCGTCGTTTGGCGCGTTCACGACGACATTGTTAACTTCATCGCACGAATCGTCAGTGCAGACCACGCCGTCGTCGATCACGGGCGGAGTCCCCGCCTGACAGTCCAGCATAGCATCGCACGTTTCAGCGCCGTTGCAGAACAGCCCGTCGTCACACAGCGTGTTATCTGCGGTGTTGGTGCACGTGTTCAGCACATCGTCGCAGATATCCACTGTGCACACGACGCCGTCGTTGCATGGAGCTGTGCCAGCCACACAGGTGTTCGTCAGTGTGTCACATGTCTCTGAACCGTTGCAGAACAACCCGTCGTCACAGTCAGTGTTGACTAAACATTCGAGGCAGACGTTGTTGGTTTCATCGCAAACCGGAAGGGCAGGATTCACGCAAGGATTGTTTCCCGCTTGGCAGTCGAGCGTCGGGCTGCAAGTCTCGACTCCATTACAAAACAGAGCGTCGTCGCATACGGTGTTGTCGATGGTGTTCGTACACATATTGAGAACTTCGTCGCACGTGTCAATAGTGCAGACAATGCCATCATCGCATGGATCGAATCCGAGCTGACATCCTGCGACCGGATCGCACGTTTCGGCGCCATTGCAGAACAACCCGTCATCGCATGTAAGAGGGGTGCCTGCAACGCACGTATTGGCAACGCATGTTTCGATTCCGTCACAGATTGTACCATTATCGCATTGGGCGTCGACTTTGCAGCACCCTGGCGGCGGCGTGCCCGGCTGGCAGTCGAGAAGAGCGTCACAAGTCTCAACGCCGTTGCAGACCAAGCCGTCATCACACACCGCATTGTTCACCGTGTTCGTGCACGTATCGGTCGGCTCGTCGCACGCGTCAACCGTGCACACCACGCCGTCGTCGCACGGTGGCGTTCCCGGCTGGCAATCCAGCAGCGGGTCGCATGTTTCCATCCCATTGCAAAACAGTGCGTCATCGCACGCGGCAGAGACCGGCGTGTTCGTGCAGGAATTGCCGACTTCGCTACACACGTCGACCGTGCACGCCACCGCGTCATCGCACGGTGGCAGGCCAGGTTGGCAGTCAGCGACCGGGTCACACGTCTCAACGCCTGTGCAAAACACACCGTCGTCACACAGCGCGTCAATCGGAGTATTTGCGCATTGGTCCGTCAAATCATTACACGTGTCAACAGTGCAGGCGATTCCATCGTTGCACGGGTCGGTCCCCAGCTGACACCCCGCCACCGGATCACACGTTTCGGCACCGTTGCAGAACAAACCGTCATCGCACGTCAGCGGTGTCCCCGGCACGCACGTATTCGCAACGCACGTCTCGATCCCATCGCAAACCGTACCATTGTCGCATTGCGCGTCGACCTTGCAACAACCCGGAGGCGGAGTTCCCGGTTGACAGTCCAGCGTGACGCTACACGTCTCAACTCCCGTGCACACCAAGCCGTCGTCGCACAACGCATCGTTTGGCGCGTTCGTACAAGTCGTCGTGGCTTCGTCGCAAGAATCAACGGTGCAGCCGATCCCGTCATCACATGCAGGTGTTCCAGTCTGACAGTCTAACAGCGGATCGCAGACTTCAACGCCATTGCAGAACACAGCATCATCACACAGCGATGCCACTGGCGTGTTCACGCATGTGTCGATGATTTCATTGCAACTATCGACCGTACAATTGATACCATCGTTACACGGCGATACACCAGCCTGGCAGTCCAGCGTTGCGTCGCAGGTCTCAGCCCCGTTGCAGAACAGGCCGTCGTCGCACAGCGTGTTGTCCGCCGTGTTCGTACAGGTATTCAATACGTCGTCGCAGGTGTCCACCGTGCACGTCACGCCGTCGTTGCACGGATCGATCCCCGCCACGCAGGTGTTGGTCAGCGTGTCGCACGTCTCCGATCCGTTGCAGAACAGGCCGTCGTCACAATCGGCATCGATTAGGCACACTGCCGATGCGCGAATGGCCATCAGTCCGACTAGAAGCAGCACGCTCCCTACGTTGCACCTGATCTTCATGCCCATTTCCCTAGCTTTACTGTTTGCAGCGGACGATGAGTCACCGGACCGGACCGTCCTCTAGTCCGCCGTCGCCGCGTTTGACGAATACAACGACACGCTTGCCCTGGTCGTGAGTTGTCTGAAGGAACAAGAAGGATCAGCAAGTCAGAAATGCAACTCTGGCCGCAAATGGTGACGCCTCTCTCCCTCACACCCACGTTCAAGACGCGATCGTGCCGTCGTCTTGCGAGTCGCCCCCGATCAACCCGTCAGGTAACACATGGGACATTGGAACGCCGATGCACCCGTGCGTAACGCAATCCCCTCGGAACGACGCGGCAGCCAGACATTCCGATCGAACTGCCAAGCAACGCTCCGCTGCAAACACATCGCTACCGGTGGAAGCTTTACCGGAAGTCCGCGATGCAGCAGTCTCGCGAAGTGTTGCCGATACACGGTCGACGTTGCGCGTTGGTCCCCTGCATGGGGCCGCCCCAAAAACAGCCCGCCAACAGCCCCACGTTATCCAGATTCCCGACCAAAATCAACAACTAGCTGAACGACAAGGCGGAATCTATCACGCCGGTAATGCCAGCACGTCGCCCCTACGCAGACGCGGCCTCGGCTACCTTGGACGCCGACCACGATGAAACGTAGCGGTTTTCGGAGCTTGCCAGAAAAACATCGGTTTCGCCGAGTTAGCGACTGTTCTTTGCGACGGACGGCCGCCGGGAACACTCCCCCAATCGCCCTCCCTGTCCGTATCAGAGAACAAAACATCCCTCACAAAATCCTACCCGCCCGAGAAGTTAGGGCACACCCGTTACACTCGTGAACGCAAAAGTGCATTCCAAGGTTACCCGAAGATATCACAGGCGTGTCTTGGCAGCGATACTACCCTGGTCGGCGCGAATCTGAAGCCTCACGGGCCAGCCGACAAGACCACATCCACCCCGAAATACGGACTTCACGCGACGACTGCCCAGACAGCCACCGGACCGGTGGCTCCAACGTTATCCTTCAGTCGCTACGGACCGATACAGCGATCCGGGCAACTCGCAGGGTTCGCGAAGGAATCAAGGACGGCAAACAGGTCAAAGAGGTTGATAACGCCGTTGCCCCCGCAGGGTGCGACGTCAATGTCGGCTGCGGAGCAGTTCACAAAATTGCCCGAAAAACCATCGAGCACGCAGAACAGATCAAACAGGTTGATCGTTTGATCGAAATTGACATCGCCATAGCTGAACACGGCGCAATCTTGCACGGTAATGGTGCACGCCGGGCCGGTCACGAACGGGATCGACGCACCTGCCGAATCGGTCAAGGTGGAGACTCCGTCGGGCAGCACCTGTATGTCAAACGTCGTACCAATCATCGCATCGCTCGACACACCAACAAGCACGGACCCCAAGTAAGCCCCCGCTCCGTCGATGTTCACACCGCCGGCCGGTGTCGAGGCGGCTACACTGATCGGAGCGCACGTTTCGCCGGGAATCGCAAGCTGGCCGCCGAACACGAAATCACTCCGCGTCTCATCAATGGTCACTCCTCCGGGACAAACCGCCCCCACCGTCCCCGTACCCGAGACAACGTTCATGTCAACGCCGACCTGATATCCTGCCAGATCGCCAACGTGCTCGACGAATAGATGGACCAACATTTGCCCGGATGGTCCCGGCTGATCGCCGACCAAAACGCAGAATACCCTCTCGGGAATAGTACAGGGGCCGTTCTGACAGTTGAAGCACGCGTCAACGATCTCGTCGCACGTCAAGCCTGCGGCACAAGGATTCTGTCCAGCAGCACATACTCCAAACGCGTCGCACGTCTCGGTTCCGGTGCAAAACGCTCCATCCGAACACTCGAGATCGCTCAGACACGCACAGGCCGGACAAGGCCCTCCGCAATCAATGCGATCCTCGCCCTGGTTCAGCAACCCATCGTTGCAGCTTTCACAAACCACGTCCGAGATCCGAACCCGGTCGACGCCAGCCTCCACCACCGACGCACTTCCCAAGTCCGACGCCTTGAACCGAATCTGAAATTGAG